>NZ_JASPKB010000005.1:0-263622 GCF_030232515.1 Corynebacterium sp. MSK004
TGCCTGACGACCCCGTAGAAATCGCCAGGCAGCAAAACTGGGGCCAGGACGCACTCGCCAAAGCACAAACCCTAGCCAACCAGGAAACACAAGCCACCAGCGGCCACGAAGACGGCCGACCAGCAACCTACGACAGCGCCATCGACACTGCCTACAACCACTCTATGGGAATACGCAAAGGTCACATACGCTAAACCCCAACCCCCACCAACACAATCTGTCGTTTAACTCGACACACCGGAAAACAACACGTTTTGTCGTTTAGGCCTCATTGTCTAGTCTTTAGCCCAAACCGAAAAGGCGGCGAGCATGATGCTCGCCGCCTTTTATTGTTGTACCCCGTACGGGATTTGAACCCGTGTTACCGGCGTGAGAGGCCGGCGTCCTAGGCCGCTAGACGAACGGGGCTCGTTTAGCTATCCGTTGCGGACTTGCTAAACACTATAGGATCGACGAAAGAATGCACAAATCGGCAGCTAGTATGGCTTTTTACACAAAGAAAATCCCGAACCTCGTTGCCGCTTTCGACTGCGATGAAATCATTGACTCTCAGGGCCCGGGCGCGGATCGAATCAGTGGTTATTCCGCTGGCGTGCCGTTGGCAGCTGGGGCCGGAGCACTCGTTAGTCATCGCTAGAGGTTCGGGAGGACACGTGCGCTAACAGCATGTGGTGCAAGGCTCCTACTTCGCTCGAATGTTGGCTTTAAGAAGTTGTGGATTATGGCGATGCCGCCTCGTATTATCTGCTAGAGTCGCGTCGGCGATAGTGATGATTATCAGCTTCCGCCATCCGCTCTCCTTTCTGTCGGGAATGCCTTATACCTGCAGTGTATGACCGCCAAAGGCATAGCGGAAGGGATTAGACCAATTGGCCACTGGTATACCCCCTGGTAACTTTCCCAAGTCCGCTTACACTTGGACTTTTAACCCTCCGGTAAGGGGCACAACCACACCACTCCTTGATTACAACAGCCCGCACCCCTTACTTGCACTTAATGCAAGTGATACACTTGCATTAGATGCAAACAAAGGAGTCAGGCCATGAACGATGAACTCAAGATCATTCAAGACGCCCAACAGCGGACCGCCTGGACACAAAGCTGGTGGGCGGTGGCACTTGTAGCGCTCGGTATCGGTAGCAGTCTTGCGCTATCCAAGGTGTCCTGGTGGTACACACTCGCTATCCTGATACCGACGTTCATTCTCGGTTTCCTCCTCAAGGACAAAATCGCGAACCCTTTTGTTCGCCCCAACCCCAACAAGGGGCCGAGGAACGATCGCGCGACATGGTCACGGGTAGTCCTCCCCTTCGCCATGATCATGTCAACTACACCGACCCCCGACACGTGGCCGTGGATGATCGCTTGCGGAGTCATAGTTACTGGCGCGACAGCCTGGATGCTTTACGAGAACAGTAACTCCGCCGTAAAGGGCATCAATGTCTAGGAAAGCATCTCACCAGCCCCCTGAACTAGACCCAGTCATCCACCCCATCAATCGGCTCAAGATCTGCGCCACACTCTTCTCCGCCGGCGCCACCGAAGGACGGCAGATGAAGTACGGACAACTCGCCGAGCTTACGGAGCTTCCCGCCGATACGCTCTCCAAGCAACTAAAGCACCTCGAAGACCACGGCTATGTAAGCCGCACGCGGGAGTACGGCTCTACGCGCGCCAAGGACGCCGTGTGGGTCACGCTCACCGAGGCGGGTGCACAAGCTTACGTGCAGCACGTCGAGGCGCTCAAAGCGATGACTGCGGGCCTATAGGCTGCGCAGCCACTGCGTGATGCGATCCCCCAGCTGTGGAAACTCGGTATAGCCGTCGTCTTCAAGAAAGTGTCCCGCGTCGTGGATGGTGATGGACACGGCCGAGAGTGCGTCGGCAAGCTGCTGCGTGAGAGCGGGGTCTACTAGGACATCGTTGGTGGACACGAAGACCTCTGTGTGCGCGATGTGGTGTTTGACAGCAGCTACGTCGACGCGAGCCTGGCCAATAAACTCGTCAAGCTCTGGGATGACACGAAGCTTCTCCACAAACCCAGAGACAATGAAGAGCCCAGGAAGCTCCCACTCACCCTCCAATGCCGTGAGATAGTGCAGCAACGCGGTGCCGCCCAGGCTATGCGTGATGATGCAGGTATTAGCGTTTGGACGCTCAATATCGTTGCGTATCGACTCTACCCACTCATCGAGCTTCGGAGCGTTCGGTTCCGGCAGCGCGATGGTGTGAACGGTGTGGCCATCGGCGGTCAACAGTCGCTCTAGCCACGGGAACCAGTGACTGTCAGGGCTGGCTTGGTATCCATGAACAATGTAGAAGTGCATGGTCGCCAATTATAAGAAAAAGAGTGGCAAGCACGTAATGCTTGCCACTCTTTAAGTGGTACCCCGTACGGGATTTGAACCCGTGTTACCGGCGTGAGAGGCCGGCGTCCTAGGCCGCTAGACGAACGGGGCATAGAACTGTGACCGCTGACTGCAAAGTGCCGCTGCACTTTGCGCAGTTATCACTGCTGGCCTACCAGGACTCGAACCTAGAATGACGGTACCAGAAACCGTTGTGTTGCCAATTACACCATAGGCCATTATCGCTTTGAACTTGCTTGGGGCTTAACCCCTCGCCGCTCGCTGCAACGGTTTATTACTATATCCAGCACCACCGATACACACAAATCGCCAGGCCAGATAGCATTTTCGGGACATTAAGAACGATTCTTAATGCCCCGAAATTACAGGCCTGTGAGACTAGCGCCTGAGACTACTCAGCGCTCCACGGCGTCACGGCCAGAGCTGCCTTAAGGCGAGCCAGCGTGGACTCCTTGCCCAGCAGCTCCATGGACTCGAACAGCGGCGGGGAAACCTGCTGCCCCGAGACCGCGACGCGCAGGGCGCCGTAGGCCTTGCGAGGCTTGAGACCGAGGTCGTCGATAAGCGCGCCAGAGAGAACCTTTTCAATCTCTTCGGTCTTCCACTCCCCGAGCTCCTCCAACTTCGCAATGGAGACCTCGAGAGGCTGAACAGCCTCCTCCTTGAGGTTCTTCTTGGCCGCCTTGGCGTCGAGCTCCAGCTCAGCGTCCGGCGTGGTCAGGAAGGACATCAGCCCGTAAGCGTCAGACAGCGTCTTAATGCGGGTCTGCACCAGGTCGGCGGCGAAGGCGAACTTGTCTTCCGGGTAATCCGCAGGGAAGTCGGTGTACTCGGTGAGGTAATCCCGCAGGCGCTGGGCAAAGTCAGCCGGCTCAAGCAAACGAATGTGGTCGGCGTTGATGGCTTCCAACTTCTTCTGGTCGAAACGGGCGGGGTTGCCCAGGACGTCGTGCACATCGAAGTTGGCAATGAGCTCATCGACGGAGAAGATGTCCTTGTCCGCGGAAAGGGACCAGCCCAGCAGGGACAGGTAGTTGAGCATGCCCTCCGGGATGATGCCCGCATCGCGGTGGTTGAACAGGTTGGACTGCGGATCGCGCTTGGACAGCTTCTTGTTGCCCTCACCCATCACGAACGGCAGGTGGCCGAACTCCGGGGTCTGCTTGGCAATGCCCAACTCAATGAGCGCCTCGTAGAGGGCGAGCTGGCGCGGAGTGGAAGACAGCAGATCTTCGCCGCGCAACACGTGCGTAACCCCCATGAGCGCGTCATCGACGGGGTTAACCAACGTGTAGAGCGGTGCGCCATTGGAGCGGGCCACCACATAATCCGGCTGGGTCTCCGACTTAAAAGTCAGCTCTCCGCGCACCAGGTCATTCCAAGTCCAATCCCTGTCCGGCATGCGGAGGCGCCACACCGGCTTTCGGCCTTCCGCCTCAAAGGCATCGATCTGCTCCTGAGTGAGGTCGCGGTCAAAGTTGTCGTAGCCAAGCTGCGGGTCGCGGCCGGCTGCCTTGTGGCGCGCCTGCACTTCTTCATTGGTGGAATAAGCCGGGTAGACATAGCCGCCATCCTTGAGCTTCTGCAGGACATCAGCATAAATATCCATGCGCTGCGACTGACGGTACGGCTCGTCCGGACCACCCACATTGACGCCTTCATCCCAGCCCAAGCCGAGCCAGTTCAGCGAATCAATGATGGCCTGGAAGGACTCCTCGGAGTCACGAGCGGCATCGGTGTCCTCGATGCGGAAGATGAGCTTGCCGCCGGCGTGGCGGGCATAGGCCCAGTTGAACAGCGCCGTGCGGACCATGCCCACGTGGGGCGTTCCTGTGGGCGACGGGCAAAAACGTACGCGGACGTCGGAAGTTGTTTCAGTCATGTCAACCATCGTAGTTCAGCGCCGAGTTGCTGCACCGCCCGCCCCACTTGGGGGTAATTGAACCCGGTTTCCACTAAGTGCGAACTGGGATTTCAATCCGACCCAAACGGAATTGATTTCCATTCCCTATAGTGAAATTCTCTCGACAGAACTGAAGAAAGGTTCCACACTGTGGCTCGAACTCGCTCCGTGGCGCTGCTTACCTGCGCCACACTTCTCTTCTCCCCCGCTACCGCCGTAGCCGGCCCTGACGACGGCAAACACGTGGCCACCAAAACGCACATCGATTCCCCCAAAGCATTCTGGGAAGACGATTCTCTTAACCTCAAGAGCCATTCAGCCGAGTCTGACCACGACCTCGCCGACACCGTCACGTGGGTAGGCAAAGGCTGGGACCAAAACGGCACGAACCAATACCAGTTCACCGTGCCTGAAGACCCTGCGCTCTCCTTCCTGGGGAAGCCGGGCGAAACCTATTACATGGCCCCTGCCAGCGTGCAGGGCAGCCTGGACCCGGTATGGATGGGCTTTGGCGCGGACACTGAGCTGCCTGTCGACAGCTTCCGCGATAACATCGCCTCCCTCGACCTGTTAAGCGTCGATGGACCGGGCGAAGTAGAGATGTTTGGCTACTACCCCGGCCCTGGAGGGCTTCAACGATTCTTTGGCACGTCGGAGGGCGCACCTCACTCCGCGTGGCTGACTAGTGGCACGCATACCCACAACTTCACTGTCTTTTCCAAACCCGGGCGCTACCAGCTCACCTACCAAACCACCGCGCGAAACAAAGACGGCGAGTTCATTTCCTCCAAGCCGACAACCACGTCCATTCAGGTCGGCGGGCAGCGCCCGTCAGACCACAGCACTCCCTCCCTCAAGAAGCGCTTCGAACAGGCATCCGGAGGGGATGCTAGCCAGAAGGACTACCGCCTGCGCATCTCCCCTGCCAAGTCCCGTGACAAAGATGGAGATGAGCGGCTTTCCTCCATCGACTTCACTGGGGGCAGTAACGGCACGCTCACGCTGCTTATCGACGGCTACTTCCTCACCGATCTAGCCGTGAAAGATGGCAAGGCACACTTCGATGAATTCTTAGGGCCCGAGGCCTCAACAATCCAAGCTGTGTACACCCCGGAGGACGGCAGCCCGCGCTGGGTGAGCAAGGAGCTCGCCTATTCTGAAAACGCTGAGCTTTCTACCTCCTCGAAGACGTCCGCGGAGTCCTGGGAGGAGACGACCAACCCCCGTCAACTCTTCTCCGGAGAAGAGGTTTCGCTATCTGACACGGGACTGTCCGCGCGCGCCATTCCGGAGGGCGAAGACGCCACCCGCATCATCCTGGAGGCAGCCGATAAAAACCTGGAAGGCTACGTGCACGGTGGCTTCTTTAGTAAGGGAAGCTCGCTTCCGGACATCGATTTCGACGGCACTATCACCCGCGGCCGCGCGGAATTTGTCGTCGGTGCCGATGCAAACTTCAACGGCAATACCGTGCGCCTCGATATTCTTCCGCACCCAAGCATCACGCAAGACTCCGGCAGCATCACGCTGACCGACAACTTCGCTTTCGGAAAAACGTACGAGCGCGTGGGCAAACTCGGCGCTGGGGCTCAGGCTCCTGCGCCAGCCCCAGATAACACTCCTCAGCCCGAACCCGGCGACAACACCGGTGTCTGCGCCGACAAGGCAGTGCTCGACCACGGACACGTCGATATTGCGGTAGCCCGTGACGGCGATAAGTTTCTCACCCGCCTCAAGGATGAAACGGCCATCGTGGATAAGAAGACCGTTGAGCGCCCGCTTGACGACGTCGTCCTCGCAGTACACGACAACGCCCTGCGCTCCCGCCCTGCCGCGCTCAACGGCAAGGAATTCGACTACCTGGGCAAGGAGAAATTCTTCCTCCTCCCCCAGACTCAAGAGCAGAGCATCATCTGGCCGGGATATAACACCCAAGCTCTCAACTACAAGGACTACAAAGACGGCAAGGTCATGCTCAATATCAAGCCCGTCGAGAAGCCTGAAGGCGCAGAAATTGGGCTCTTCACCACTGAAGGATTAGGCAAAGGTTTTACCCCGCTGATCAACTCAGCGGAGGGGGACTTGTCCATCGAGACCACTTTTGCCTCGCATACCCACAGCAATTGGGTCTTTACCAAGCCGGGTATCTACAAACTCGAAGTCAGCTACACGGCTACCACCACCGATGGCAAAGAAATTGCCTCCGCACCCCAGGTGCTCACCGTCGCGGCTGGCGACGCCGCAATCAAGGACTGCGCAAGCTCAAAGGAAGGAAGCGAAGGCGAAGGCACCAACACACCCGGCGGTAAGAAGCCAGGAAACACGAAACCCAGTGGAGATAAGGGGATGACGTCCTCTAAGCCCAAGCTCGACAGCCTGTGGGGATTAGTGCTTCCGGCCGTCGTGGCCCTCATTTTCCAACGCCTCTTCAATTTCTACAACGACCACAGAGCCCAGATCGAGGCCCGCTTCAACGGTCTACTTCACCGCTAGAAAGGACACTTCGATTGCATTCCGCACCGCTGAAAACATTCAATGCCGCCGTGTGCGCCATCGCCGTGACACTTCTCGTGGCCGTCTTTGGCTTTCCAGCGACTGCCCGCGCCGAAAGCGAGGTTATAGATTCTGGGCACGTGGATGCCTTCTATGTCTCCGCGCCGGATGGTCAGCTGACGCTGTCGATGAAGGAAGACGTAACTGGTAGTGGCGTCATCAGGCCCGGTAACGATGTCACCCTCAAGGTGGCTGAGGAGGCATGGAGCGAGGCGACCGAGCGCATCGATGGCATCGGCACACCGACGTACTACCTCCCCCAGACCCAGGACAGCTCACTCCTGTGGCCGGGTTGGGATACGCAAGCGGCCCAATCTGCTGGATATAAGGACGTGAACTTCGAATTTGTTGAGGTCACCGGGCCCGGCGACATTTTCATCTTCGAAACCGCAGGCTTTGGTGATATTCAACCGGTCACGGACGCCGGCGAGCTCGACTTGGTGTCCGGTGACGTCATCAATCAGGCTTACCCGGCGCACCGCCACGTCAATTGGGCGTTTAGCGAACCTGGTACGTACACCATGACTGTTCAGGCTGAATCCAACGGCGACACGAGTAATCAGGTCACCTATACCTGGGACGTCGGCGACGGCGAAGCCGCTCCCCAGGATTCCGGGGACGAGGAATCCAGCGTCGATGATGGCACTGACGGTGCCGACGATGACCACGGGACTGCGCAAGGCGCCGCCTCCCCTGAGCAACCTGCTTCCTCCAACTCCGGCTCACGCTCTCACGCTGGAAGCACCGGAGCCGGCAGCTCTGGAGGCGCTGCCCGCGGATCGGCCACCGCTGCCGGTGCCAAAGACACCAAACAACAGGCCCACAACAAGGAGCGTAAAGACCGCACAACTCGCGGGGAAAGGAAGGAGCGCAAGCCTTCTCACCGATCCGCCGAAACCGCAGACGGGGAGAATGTGGACACGGTGGCTGCGGCCGGCTACTACGACAGCGGGCAAAACCTGTTGCCGTGGGGCATCGGCATCCTCGGCCTGGGAATGCTTGTGCTGGGCCTGGCGCTAGCGCGCCTCGCGCTGCTGAGGGGCCGCGACTGATGCCTCGGAAAGTACGCACTCGGATGGCGTGCATCGCGATTCTTTCCGCCATCTCTCTCGGTGCCTCAGCGCTGAGTGGCTGCGCGAGCACTGCCAGCGGAGACGATGCAAAGGTGAAGGTGGTGGCGACGACACCGATACTGGGGGACGTCGCCAAGCATGTGGCCGGACATGACGCCACGGTGACGACCCTGATCCCCGCGGGAAAGGATCCCCATACCTTTGAACCGAGCCTGCGCTCGGTGCGGGACATCGCAAACGCAGACGTACTGCTGTCCAACGGGTTTCTTCTCGAGCCACAGAATTTGCTGAAGTCCATGAAGGAGTCGTCGGATGTGCCCGTCACGGAGGTGGCGGATCAGGCTTCCACGCGTGGAGCGAAGCTGGTCCCGCTGGTGGAGAACATCGCGCTCGACGCCGTGTGGCTGGGGTTGCGCGTGCGCAACGCGCCCCTGGGGACCTCAAGCGTCGACCTGCGCCTGATCGACGCAGAAGGCCCGGGCGATGCCGCCGCCTACGTGGTCTCTACATTCGGTACGCCAGAGGTCCTTTTTAACACCGCCGATGGGATAGATCCGCGCGAGGATTCCACGACGCTGCCAGCCAACGCCCACACGCACGTGTCCTGGGCTTTTAGCAAGCCCGGTATCTACAGGATGAGCTTTGGTGCTCACGATGGCTCCCCGCAGGAGTTCACAGTGGCGGTGGGCGTAAGCGCACCTGAGGGGATGCACGAGCTCGATGCGGGCCACGTGGATATCACCGCTGACATGGCTACAGGAAAACTCGATTTGGAGGACCAAGGCGAGCGTTTTGATCCGAAGACCACGGTGTTGCGCGTGCCTAACTCCGCGCTGCAGGAGATCCCGCCGGATCCCTCCTACCGTTTCTTAGGCCGTCCAGGCGATGAAACCTATCTCCTGCCGCAGGCGGTGTTAGGAAAGCACATTCACGGTGAGGTGGACCCGCACCTGTGGCATAACGCCGCCAACGTTGTCAGTTTTACCGAGGTCATCGCTGAACAGCTTGCCCAGGCGGACCCCTCGCACGGCGCGGATTACCGTGCCCGCGCACAGGACTACATCACGCAGTTGCGGGAAGCCGATGCCGAAGTAAGACGGCTTATCTCCGCCATCCCGGAGCGCAACCGCCACCTCGTCACACCCCACCACGGATACGCCTACCTGGAGCAAGGCTACGGCATTGATATCGCGGGCTTCGTTACTCCGAACCCGGCCATCGAGCCCTCGCCGCGCGATGTCATTGCTCTGCGCCGCACCTTGGAGAACCTCCAGCTTCCCGCCGTATTCGTAGAACCAACGCAACAAGCCAGCGCGGATGTCATCCGGGAAGCCGCCGATTCCCTCGGGGTGGCTGTATGCCCGATTTACGGCGACACGCTTGATGACGCCGTTCCGACGTATCTCGACCTCTTGCGCTTCAACGCGCACTCACTCAACCGCTGTCTCAGCAACACAACAAAGGAATCTCATGTCTAAACTCACCATCCGAACCGTCACTATGCCGCTTGCGGCAACGCTTACCGCCGCGGCCTTGGCTTTCGCACCGGCAGCTGCCTTCGCCGGAGATCTCGCCCAGGTGGTCAGCTCTAACGAAGAGGTAGCCGCGCCTGGAACGGCTGCCACCATCGATCACGGCCACGTCGACCTAGGGCTCCTGCTCTCCGAAGGCCAAGCTGAGTTCCTCGCTCGCGATGATTCGGCTGAAACACCCGTGTGGCGCCAGCCCGAGGATGTGGTCTTCCAGGTGGGTGACAACGCCCTGTTGACTCTGCCGGAGGACAAGGCATTCTCCTTCGTTGGCGCAGAACCTGGCTCGCAGGTGTGGGTCGTACCGCAAACGGAGCAGGCTGACGTTCCGTGGTTGGGCTGGAATACCCAAGCTCCCTCATTGGCAGACAATGTTGAGCGAGGAGTGACCATGGAGTTCCTCGGGCACCAAGGCCCGGGTGACTTCTCCCTCTTCCTGCAAAACGGCGGCTTCGAAGAACCTCAGCTGCTGTGGTCTACAGCAACCGGGGACTCAGAAGGCTTCTGGGTGGACTTGGGCACTCATACCCACGCCAATTGGGTGTTCACCGAGCCCGGCATTCACCAGATCCGGGTCCGCATGAGCGGCGAGGGCGCAGGAGAAAGCGCCGGAAAAGAGGTAGCTGCCGAAGCCACCTTGACCTTCGCTGTGGGCGATGACGCCGACGTTGCGCAAGCACAGGCCGTGGAATGGGACCCGAATGCCGAGTCCTCCACCACGTCCGGCTCTATGTCGGCATCGGTGCCGACGTGGATCTGGGTGCTCGCGGGCGTAGGCGTCCTTGTGCTCATCGGTGCCATCATCGCGGTCGTGCGCGCGAAGGGTGGGCGGCGTGGCTAATCCCTTCATTACGGTAAATGATCTGTCCGTATCGCTGTCCGGCCGCCGCGTCATCGACGGGGCAAGCTTTTCTGTTAACCCTGGCGAGTTTATCGGCCTCCTCGGCCCGAACGGCGCTGGCAAAACCACGCTCATGCGCGCTGTCTTAGGCCTCGTGCCCTTTACCGGGACCATCGACGTGACCACCTCGCTTGGCTATGTCCCGCAGCGCCACGACGTGGAGTGGGACTTCCCCATCAGCGTGGCCAAGGCGGTGCTGAGTGGGCGCACTGGACTAGTGGGGTGGTTCCGGCGCCCAGGGCGCCTCGATAAGGAGGCCGCACGGCGCGCCATCGAGCTGACCAACCTGGAAGAATTCGCACGGCGTCCTATAGCCCAACTTTCCGGCGGGCAACGCCAGCGCGTCCTCATCGCCCGCGCCTTAGCCTGCGAACCAGAGGTGCTGCTTCTCGACGAACCTTTCACCGGACTCGACGCCCCCAATACCGAAGAGCTCTTGCTTCTCTTTGACAAGCTCACTACGGATGGCACCAGCGTTGTCATGTCCACGCACAACCTCTCAGAGGCCGTGCATTCCTGCTCACGGCTTGTGCTCTTCAACCGGGGCATCATCGCTGACGGCCCGGCGGAAAGCCTGCGCGCAACCCCGCAGCCGTGGAGCACCACCTTCGGGGTCTCAGCCTCCTCACCCCTGCTCTCCGCGATTGGGGTGGCGGCATGATCGACATCTCGCTAGTTGAGTTCTTCCAAGACCTCACCAACCCGCACTTGGACTTCCTCGCCCGCGCAGTAGGGATCTCCCTTCTCGCCGCAATCGTGTGCGGCGTGGTGGGGTGCTACGTCGTGCTGCGTGGAATGGCCTTCATCGGCGATGCAGTGTCCCACGCAGTGTTTCCGGGACTGGCCATCGCCTTCGCACTTCACGGGTCAGTACTGCTGGGCGGCGCCGTGGCGGGTTGCGCGGTGGCCGTGCTCATCGCGTGCTTCTCCCAGCGGCGAACTGTGCGCGAAGATTCCGTCATCGGCATCTTCTTTGCCGCTTCCTTTGCGCTCGGCATGGTGATCATCTCACGCGTGGAGGGCTACACGGCCTCGCTCACCAGCTTTCTTTTCGGCTCGCTGACGGGTGTCTCCCACGCTGATCTCTACACCGCGTTCACCGTCTCGGTGCTTATCGTGGCCACAGTATTGCTCCTCGGCCCCCAGCTCACAGCCACCTGCCTAGACAAAGAGACTGCCCGTGCCATGGGGCTTCCCGTCTTTGTCCTAGACATCGTGCTTTACCTTTGCGTCACGGGCGCGGTGGTTATCTCCGTGGGAACCATCGGCAACGTCCTCGTCCTGGCCCTCCTCATCACCCCAGCCGCGACCGCCAGGCTGCTCTGTGACTCGCTGGGGTCAATGATGGTCGCCTCCGCGGTGATCGGTTCGCTGGGCAGCTTCTTCGGAATCTACCTTGCATGGGCCATCGATCTTCCCGCCGGCGCAACCATCGTGCTGCTGCTCACCGCCTGCTTCCTTGTGGCGTGGGCACTCTCCCCTCTACTGCATTCCCGCCGCGACGCGGCATCCACCTCGCAATCACACACCTCGAAGGAGACCTTGTCCGCATGAACTCTTTCCATATGACACGTATGAGCTTCCGCCCGCTTACCCTGACCGCTGTCGCTGCACTAGCTCTCAGCACACCGCCGTTGGTGGCCGCTGCACCGCCAGCCCTCGCCGAAGAGCACGCGAGCGAGGCCTCCTGCGATGCCGACTCCCTGCACGCCTTTACCCGTGGACACCAAGACCTAGCATTGGTCGGGGATTCTGGAAGCCTCTCCTTCTTGGCCCGCGATGACGAGTCAGGCAAGGACTACACCTCCGGCGAGTTTTACGTGGAGGTGGGCAGCAACGCCGCCTTTGAAGAATCCGCAGGCAACGACATCCCATCGAAAGGCTGGCAGATTCCCCAAACCCAGAACCCGGATATCCCGTGGGTTGGATTCAACACCAGCTACCTCGACGAGGCTGCGGCAGCCGACGCCACCCTATCCTTAACGCTGCACGCCGCGCCGGACGGCGGGCGCATGGTGGGTTTCCAGAACTCTGTGGGCGCTGAACCCACCGTGCTCTTTGATTCAGATAACCCGGATATCACTTGGGACTACCCCGATCACTTCCACAGCCACACCGGGATAATCTTCACCGAACCGGGAGCATACGCCGCTACCTTCACGTTCACGCTCAACGATGGCTCCGAGCACTCCATCGACGTACCGTTCTTGGTCGGCAACGCCGATGCCTCCGACATCTGCGAATTGGAGTGGGACTCCAGCGAAGGCGACAATGCTGGCTCGGGCAGCCCGAAGAACCGGCCGCAGCAACTGGCCAAGGACATCAATGACACCTCCAAGTCCATCGCACAGTTGGATAAGACTATGGACAAAACACTCAAGGAGGCAGATACCCTCCTCAACGGTGGAAAGCCCTCCGAAACAAGTCGGGCTCAAGATTCGCGGCACTCCACGCGTCCGAGTGCACGCAGTAAAGCACAACCGGGAACATCATCAACGTCAAAAGAGCCCAGTACTGAACGCCCAGCTGATGGCCAGCGCTCAGTGTCGCAGTCCCAAAACTCGACACAGAACGGTGTAGCCCACACAGCGCAAGGACAGAGAGATTCGGCACACCGTGGGGCGTCGCCAAGCACTGCTTCCTCAGGAGAAAAAGGCTCCACGCGCAACACCGCTGCCAACCGGGAACGCGGCGCAAAGCAGGAAGCACAGCAACAGCACTCTGCGTCCGACTCCAACGAAGACTATGCTGAGGCCGAAAACATCCAGGCCATGAGCTATGGAGCACCGATGGTCGGCTTCTGGGCAGGCTTTCTCGCAGGCATGGGCTCCCTGGCCCTGCTACTTGGTATCGGGCTGTTTGTTGCCGTGCAGTTCTTCCGCCCGCGCAATCGCGACTAGCACCTCGATACCGGTCATATCACAAAAGCAAGGGATCTGGTTTCGGCGCTAGCAGCGGAAGGAACTAGAGTTATTCCTTATGTGTGAAAACAGACCCTCTACCGCCCCCGACTTCCTCCTGTCCCGCGCGACGGGGTCTGTGCGTACCCAAGGTTCAACCACCACCTTTAGCGATGTCGATGATGCAGTGTCCGCACTACGTGCCGGCAGCGCGCCCATGGTCGTCGGGGCACTTCCCTTTCACAAGGGTGATCCAGCTGCGCTCACCGTGCCGCGCAGCATCATTCGTGAGGACGGGCCTCTTGAGCCCCATGCCTACTACCGCAGCGGCAAGCTCAATGCGCGCGTGACCGGTTTTGATCCGGAGCCGGAAGAGCACCTGCGCCGCATTGAGGCCGCCATCGCTACGATCGAAGCCTCCAAACTGGACAAGGTGGTTCTTGCTCGCGCCGTTGACATTGAGTTCAATGCTCCGGTGGATCCACTCCTCGTGGCCGCGCGGTTGATCGATCTATCCTCGCACCGCGATGGCTTCATCGCCGACCTCTCGCCGGCGGGGCGCCCGGGTTCTATGCTCGTGGGCTCCTCCCCGGAAGTGTTGATTAAGAAGCAAGGATCAACGGTTACGGCCTTCCCCCTAGCTGGCTCGGCGCCCCGCCAGGCCGATAAGGCACGCGATATCAAGGCCGGTCAAGACCTCCAAAACTCAGGCAAGGATCTGCGCGAGCATGCCTTCGTCGTGGACCACATCCGCCGGATCCTGCAGCCGCTGTGCAGGACTCTCGACGCCCCCACCACCCCGCAGCTGACCTCCACGAACGAGATGTGGCATCTGGGGACCCCGATCGCGGGAACACTGAAGGATTCGAATTTCACGGCACTCGAACTGGCCGAGCTGGTCTACCCCACCCCCGCTATCTGCGGTACCCCCACGGAAGCCGCGCAAGCGCTGATCGAAACCGCCGAAGCCGACCGCGGCTTCTACGCCGGTGCAGTGGGCTGGTGCGATGACTCCGGCGATGGCGAGTACATGGTGGCCATCCGCTGCGCCGAGGTGGCCGGCGATGGGCTCTCCGCCCGCGCGTGGGCGGGCGGCGGAATCGTCGTGGATTCCGACCCGACGGCCGAGCTTCAGGAAACCACGGCGAAGTTGCGCACCATTCTCAAAGCACTCGGCCTTTAGGCGCGCTCAATCGGGTTGGTCAGGCTGCCCACGCCGGGGATCTCAATTTCGATGGTATCGCCCGGCACCATCGGCGCCGTACCAGCCGGGGAACCTGTGGTGATGACATCGCCGGGCAGCAGCGTGTACGACTGCGAGATCTCCGCGATGATGCCGCCCATCTTCACGATCATCTGGTCGGTGTTGGAATCCTGCTTTTGCTCGCGCTTGCCATCGTGGGTCAGGTAAGCGTTGATCTTCTGGTCATCGAGGTCGATGCAGTCCAGGTCCGTCTCGATCCACGGGCCCAGCGGGCAGAAGGTGTCAATGCCCTTCGCACGTGCCCACTGGCCATCCTGGAACTGCAGGTCGCGCGAAGAAACGTCGTTGCAGATGGTGTAGCCAACGACGTGATCCCGCCACTTCTCCGGATCAATATTCTTCGAGACCTTTGAGATCACCACCGCGAGCTCTCCCTCGAACTCCACGTTGGTGGCGAACTCCGGGATCTTGATGGGGGCACCAGGGCCAATGACCGCGGTGGAGGGCTTAATAAAGATCGTCGGCGGCAGGTGCTCCGCGGATTCCTTGAAGACCTCAGCCACGTGGTCGGCGTAGTTTCGGCCAAGCGCCACGACCTTGGTGGGCAGGGTCGGCGCCAGCAAGCGCACCTCGCTCAGCGGCCACTCGCGGCCAGTTGGCTCCGGCGGGGTAAACGGGGTGCCGGAGATTTCCTTGGCCACCAGCTGGTCAAGCGGGGCGTCGGCGGGGCCATCAATGATGGCGAAACAAATACCTTCGGTGTGAGCAATTCGTCCTAAACGCATGACGGCCATACTACTCGCAAGGGTTTTTCACTCGCGTTCAGGGGCTAGGTGTAAAGCTTGCAAAGAACGCGATGATACTGCAGGCGTCCAACCTGTGGTACAACGCCCGCTCGGCCGCCTAGCGCTTGGCGACGTCCCCCAAGGTCACCGCCCGCGTGCTCCCCCGCAGTGCTAGATATAGCTCAGCGCAGGCCAAAGCATCACTCAGCGCATTGTGATTGCCATAGCGTGGCAAACCGTATCTCGCGCGAACTCGGGGAAGCCGCAGGTCCTCGCCGCGCGGATAAGTGCCCATGCGTTCCATGTGGCGCCGCTCGATAGCAAAGGTATCAACCACGCTCAGCCGAGGGACCTGACCAAATATCTCTTTGGAAGCCGCTTCTATGAAGCCCACCTCCACAGGCGCGAAGTGAGCGAGTAGCGCTCGGCCGTTCAGGGCCTTTCGCAACTGCTTCATCGCCACTTCGCGTTCCTCGCCGGCATCGACTTTGTCTTGGGTGAGCAAATGGACATGTGCATCTTCGGCCACCTTCGCGCCGCGCACCACGGTATAGCCGGCGCCAGATAAGTCGATAACACCGCCGTTCACCGGTACCCACCCGATAGAAACAATCTTTCCTGTGCGCGGATCAAGACTCGTGGTCTCCATATCTACGGCGAGTAGCCCTAGCTCTTCGAGCGGGGTACTTCGTGCGGGCGCGCCCCAATCCGCGCGGCGGCTCCACCGGCTCCACATCTAGATACTCCTCACCGGGTACTTGGTGGCAAGCGCGTTCTGCATGGATTTGATCGCACGGAAAGCATCGCGCAGGTGCTCGCGATCCATCCGCCCCAAGCTCTTGGGGTCAATGTGGTAATCCGGCTTGTGCCCTTCCCGCAACTGTCGGGCCTGGTGCTCGAAGGAAAGGGATCGGAGGTAGTCGAAGGCGTCGAGAAGCTCCTGTGCACCGCGGCGGCTCACCGCGTTCCCGGCGGCTTCGCTTAGGCGCTGGCGGGTGTCCACAACCGTGGAGCCGGATGCTAAGGCAAAGAGCCGGGCCATCTGGACAATACCCGCGGTACCTCCCTTTTTGATGTCGAGGGTATGTGCATAGTCGCCATCGCGCTCCACCACGAGTCCGCGGAAGAGCGTCAGTGGCGGCTCGCGGCGCGCGGCCAAGCTAGCCAGGTGGGCGTGCAGGCGCGTCGCACCCTTGCCCATCTCCACGGCGGCAGTGTGGACCTCGAGGGCCAGCTCCTCGCTTCCGTAGAGTACGCGGAAGTCGAAGAAAATCTGGGCGTTGAGCAGCGCCTCCGGTTGGGGGTCCCGGATCCATTTGCGGAAGGTGTCGATCCATTGGGAGCGCGTCATCCGCCACTCGGCGTTCATGGCCATCATGTCACCTGGGCACAGAGCCTGACCGGCGGCGGCAAGGCCCTGGCACACGAAGGTACTAAACCGTGCGAAATACTCGCCGTGCGCGTTGGCATCATAATCATCCGCGAGGACGAGCGCATTATCTTGATCTGAGGCCAGCGCCATCTCGCGCCGCCCCTGCGAACCCACGGCCACGAAGGCATACTCCACTGGCGGAGGACCCAGTTCTTCCTCGGCGAGGGTGCACAGACGGCGCGCTACCGCATCGGCGGCCAGCGTGACCAGGCTGGACGCTTCCGCCGGCGTAGAGCCGCGTTCCACGAAACGCCCGGCAAGAAGCGTGGCTTCGCTGAAGGCTTCACTAAGCTCAGCGGCATTGGCGCGCCGCGAGAGATCTGCTGCGAGGTAGACCGGATCATTGTAGAGCAGCCGCGTGATGTCCGATTGCGTGACTATTCCCTGTAGGCTGCCTTCTTTAACCACCGGCAGGTGGTGGATTCCGCGCTCGGCCATGTGCAAGAGTGCTTCCATGGCCGGGGCATCCGCCGACACCGTGAGGGGCTGAGGCGTCATGATCTCCCCCACCGATTCAGCAGGGTCGCGCTCCGCGGCGAGCACGCGGGTGCGCAGATCACGGTCGGTCACAATGCCGGCAAGATGCTTGGCTGAATCTGAACCCGGTGTAACAACGAGCAGTGAGGACACACCGCGGTCCGTCATCAGCATCGCGGCTTCACGGATGGTAGTGGCAGCCGGCGCAGTCAGTATGTCGGCGCGAATGAGCTCTCGCAGCGGCGTGCGTAAAACGTCGGTCGAAGTGGATTCAGAAAGCTCGCGCGCTGCGGCGCGGATCTGGCGCGATTGCGCTGAAAAGAATCGCCCAATGTCGGGGTTCCGGCGGGACAACTCGCTGAAGTCCTCCTGCGCCAGGGTGAAGACGAGGCTGTCCTCCACCGCGACCATCTCATAAGCGGAGTGAGGCTCCCCCTGCAGCGTGGAATAGCCAAAGGTGAGGCCGGATTCGCGGCGGTCTAGCAGCATGCCGTCCTCCCCCAGCACATCAATCGCGCCGGTGCGGATGATGTGCAGGTTGGCATTTTCTTGCCCCAGCTTGATGGGGATATCCCCTCGGCGCAGGTAGATCATGCTCAACTGTGAGGACAGCGCGTTAAGCTCTTCCTCCGGCAAGTGGGAGAAAGGCTCATTCTTGGCCAGGAAGCTGGTGACCTCGTCTATTTCGACGCTCATGCGCCAACCATACAGGGCTAGGCGCTGAGCGCGGAGGCGATTCGATCACCAATTTCGGTGGTGCGCGCTTGTGCGTCGCCGCGAGAGGAGACGTCGGCAGCCACGGCCTCTTCGATGCGCACGGCGTTCTCCTCATCCCCGAGGTGGCGCAACAGCATGGCCGCCGACAGGATAGCCGCGGTGGGATCCGCGATGCCCTTGCCTGCGATATCCGGCGCGGAGCCGTGGACCGGCTCGAACATGGAGGGGTTAGCGCCGGAGGCATCGATGTTGCCGGAGGCAGCCAGACCAATACCGCCGGTGACTGCTCCCGCCAAGTCGGTCAGGATGTCGCCGAAGAGGTTGTCGGTCACGATGACGTCATAGCGCGCTGGGTCGGTGACCATGTAGATCGTTGCGGCATCGATGTGGTTGTAATCTACGGTGACCTCGGGGAATTCCTTCGCAACCTCGTCCACCGTGCGCTGCCAGAGGCCACCGGCGTTAACAAGGACATTGGTCTTGTGCACCAAAGTCACGTGCTTGCGGCGGCCCATCGCACGCTGAAAGGCATTACGCACCACGCGTTCAACGCCGAAGCGCGTGTTCTGGGAGACCTCCGAGGCCACCTCGTGTTCAGTACCTTCGCGCAGCGTGCCGCCGTTTCCACAGTACAGACCTTCGGTGCCCTCACGGACAACGACGAAGTCGATATCGCCTGGGTTTGCCAGCGGAGAGGTGGACGTCGGGTACAGCTTGGAGGGGCGCAGGTTGACGTGATGGTCCAGGGCGAAACGCATCTTCAGCAGCAAGCCGCGCTCAAGCACGCCGGGCGGAACCTCACCGGGCGCACCAATGGCGCCGAGCAGGATGGCGTCGTGTTCGCGCAGGGAGGCCAGGTCGGCGTCGGTAAGCAGCTCCCCGTTGCGCAGGTAGCGTCGTGCACCAAGGTCATAGTCCGTAACCTCAACGTCCTGGCGCACCGCGCGCAGGACCTTGAGTGCTTCCGCGGTTACCTCGGGACCGATTCCATCGCCGCCAATCACTGCCAGTTTCATTTTGCGGGATTCCTTTCTCACATATTGGATATTTGTGAGAGTACCACTCCCTCTGCCTGGAGGGCGGCGAAACCCCCGCAAAGAACCGTTCTTGGTCCTTCACGGGGGCTGGGATGAAAGGTTTAGCTGTCCAGACTAGGCATCCAAATCAAGCTGGCGGCAGGTAGCACCCAGCGCCGCGTTGATTTCCTCGACAAGCTCTTCCGGTACCTCGCGCTCAACTCGCAAGATAAGGACTGCATCGGAGACATCCTTGCCCTGGGTCAATGCGGCCGCCACAATGTTGATGCCGGCAGCGCCAAGCTTCGTACCCACAGTACCCAAGGCACCCGGGGCATCCTTGTAGGAGAAGAAGAGATTGCGGCCCGTTGCGCGCATGTCGACGCCACGGCCATTGATGCGGATGATCTTCTCGACGCCGTCGATGCCAGTCAGGGCACCAGTGAGCTGCGAAACCAAGCCGTCGGGGCCGATAACCTTAACCCTCACGGAGGAGCGGTGCCCCTTCGATTCCACGTTGGTCTTGACGTCCACGCTCACGCCGCGGCTTTCGGCGATCTGCATCGCGTTCACAAAAGTAACGGTCTCCGAGACCACGCCAGAAAACAGCCCGCGAGCAGCGGACAAACCAAGAGCCGAAACATCCTCGTTGGCCAGCTCGCCGCAAGCCTCCACTTCGACGGCAACCGGCGCAGCGTCCAACAGGTTGCCTGCGACGAGGCCCAGCTTGCGTGTCAGATCCAACCAGCCGGCAACCTCTTCGCCGACACGGCCGCCTTCGACGTTGACGGCATCGGCAACGAATTCGCCGGCCAGTGCCTTGAGCACGGAGGCAGCCACATCGGTACCCGCGCGGTCCTGAGCCTCGACCGTAGACGCGCCAAGGTGCGGGGATACGGTAACTTGCGGAAGCTCGAAGAGTGGGGAATCCGTGCACGGCTCGGAGGCATAAACATCGAAGCCGGCGCCGCGGTGGTGACCGGATTTGATCGAAGCAGCCAAGGCTGCCTCATCCACGAGGCCGCCGCGGGCAGCGTTGATAATGATCTGCCCCTTCTTGGCCTGCGCCAGGAGCTCGGCGTCAAACATACCGGCGGTCTCCGGAGTCTTGGGCAGGTGAATGGTCACGAAGTCAGCGCGAGACATGAGCTCCTCAAGGGGCACCAATTCCACGCCCAGCGCTGCCGCACGGGCCGGGTTGGCATAAGGGTCGTGCGCGATGACGGTGGTCTCAAATGCCAGCAGGCGCTGGGCAAAGAGCTGGCCGATGTGGCCGAAGCCCACGATGCCGATGGTCTTGCCGTATACCTCAACGCCCTTGAAGGAGGAACGCTTCCACTCACCTTGGCGCAGGGACTGATCCGCCGCCGGAACCTGGCGTGCGGTGGCGAGAAGCAGCGCGATCGCCTGCTCGCAGGCGGAGTGGATGTTGGAGGTCGGCGCGTTGACAACCATGACGCCACGCTCGGTGGCAGCGGGGATATCAACGTTGTCCAAGCCGACGCCGGCACGCCCCACAATCTTCAGGTTCTTCGCTGCGGTCAACACCTCCGCGTCCACGGTCGTAGCGGAGCGGACGAGGAGGGCGTCTGCCTCCGGCACCGCGGCAAGCAGCTCCGCGCGGTTGGGACCGTCAACCCAGCGGACTTCAACTGTGTCCCCGAGAGCATCGACGGTGGATTCTGCAAGCTTATCGGCGATAAGTACGACCGGCTTCGACATAACTTCCTTCACTAGTCTGAAATGTGGATGCCGAGAAGTGTAGTTTATTCTTTCCAGCCCTGAGCGATTTTATGCGTGAATTCTGTCACTGAACCGAATTCCGGCCCGAGGGCCACGATCGGGCCATCCGCCAACCCCGCAGTAATCGCCGCGCCGGCTTTCGTTGCCGTCGGATCCGGTTGCGCCATCACGAACACCGTACCGCCATACGCGGTGGCGTTCACCACGTTTGCTAAAGGGCTGTCCTTCGTCGCAACGATCACCGGTGCCATCTGCGCATCACGGCGCGCCTGGGCAGGAATCGCTGGCATCTTTTCCTTCGTAAGGTGCTGCGACAGGGGTTCCCACGCGGCCTTCAACTCCGTCTTGGTTGAGGAATCTAGGCGGGTGATGCTGTCCACCATGCGCTCGCGATTCACCACCACCTTGGATTCAAAGCGGAATGCGGTGTACTCCCCCAGCGCCTTGGTGTTTCCCGGATCATGCACCACTTCGCGTTCGCCATTGTGGCTAGCCCATGGGACATCCCCGATGACGAGGATCTGGTCAACGTCAAGGTCGGTAAGCAGCTGCGAGATCTGCGGGCGAATCGAGGAATCGTAGGTCACCATTGGCACGCGCTGCGATACGCTCAGCGTCGCGGCCCGCAGGGCAGCGGCATCTGAGTCTTCGGCCAAGATCAGCGTATTGCTTTCCTTGAAGAACAAACGCGCGGAGTCAATTCCCCAGCGGTCCTCAACCACCGTAACCTCGTTGGCGAATTGCGGGTCAATAAGCCGCAGACGGTTTTCTTCGCTCGCGCGGGCTAGGTCAATCTCCGCCTCAGGGCGGGCGGCAATGTCCTGCGTCAGGATTGGCTCACCGCGCCCCAACGAGGAGCAGCCCACGGCCGCAAGCGCGCTCATGCCCAGCAGCAGCGCTACAGGCACGACACGCAGTGCACCCAGCAACGACACCTTAACGTGCAAAGGCCTGCGGGCCCTCTTCGCCGCCGGAAAGGTTCGCCTCATCCACGTCGCGCACAACCTTCTTGTTGAGCGCGTACTCAACGATGCCCACGAAACGCTCGCGGCGATCGGCAAAGAACTGATGCGCAGTCTTCGCAGTCAGCAGCTCCGGCTCTAAGTCATGGGAGGCCAGCACGCTGTCGAACTCGGCGTCTTCCATGATTGACTTCGACTGCACGCGCGGCAGGTAGCGTTCCGGCGAGTGCCCGTCGAGGACAACTTCTGTGCGCTTGCCCATCGGCGTGCGGTTGAGCACGGAGTTGGCGAGCACACCGCTGACGCCGTGGCGCTCACACCAACGAAGCGGGAAGACCGGGAAGAAGCCTGGTTGCAGCTCCTCGAAGCTGTGGCGGTTGAACGGGCGGCCGGTACGCCAGTCCTTCGCGCCGCGTGCCATGAGCAGAGCATAGAGGCCGTGCCATACCCCGTCGTGCTCCCCCACAGACAACAAGCGGGACTCGCGGAAGGAGGCATCGCGCACAGTCTTCGGGACATCCTCGGTCTCACCCGCGACCCACGCCGTGACCTCATCGACATCACGCGCGGCGCGCAGCCTCACTGCAGAAGAGCCATAAAGCTCACCAAAGACGCCGCTCCAGAACCACTGGTTGAGGCGGTCCCATGCGTCCTGGCTGGACAGCACGCCCTTCTTTTCTGCCAGGCGCGCAAGGATGACAGCCAGCGGAATGATCTGCTCGGAATAAGGCACCTGCTCAAGGGAAAGAATGCAGCGCTCGGCCAAGAACTCAGCGACCTCACGGAAAGTAATCACCAGGGTTTGCGAGGCCTTGCGGTACTCATTCAGTGACAGCTGCAAGATATCTTCGCGCTGGCCGCCAGCGTTCCCCTTCTCCCCGGACACCAGCAGCGAAACTGCCGAAAGGAACTCGTTGCGGCCGATGCCGTCGAGCGCGGGGAAGGCACGCAGCTGCTTCTCGACGCCTGCCCAATCCTCCGCCAGGTGAAAGTCCGGATCTTCAGAAGCAAAGACAGCCGTCAGGAGATCGAAGACGTCCATCTGCAAACCGGCCGAGTTAGCCTGAGCGAAAATGGAGCCAATTCCCGAGCTCGCCGTCTCGCGGGAGAGGCGAATCATCGGAACCGTGTAGCCGGACAGGGGCCGTAGAATCCGGTTATTGAAGGCAGCGACGACGTCACGGGTGGCGCCATCGTTGGCAGCGGCGAGCTCGAAGAGCATGCTGGTGCCTTCCTCACTCAGCAACGCCGAAACCGGGATGCAGCACGCCTGCACTGCGGCCTCGCGACTATCCAAGGTGCCCTCGATGTTCGGCGCGAAGTGGGAGCGCAGTTCGCCGTGCTGGTTGATGGCGAAGACAGCTTCATCCGGCATGATGTCCTCGGAGGTAGCTTTGCGCAGGTCCACGAAGTACTTGCGGGAGACTTTCTTGGAGCGGAAATCGGTGGTATCCACAAAGCCCTCACCGCGGAAGCAGTGATACAGGGTGGTGAGCCTCTGTTGCCCATCGAGCAGGAGCAGGCCGGGGTTCACCCCCGTGTTAGGCGCGCCCGCGAGAGGCCGTGGCCGAAAGCGCATGGCTTCATTGCGGGTATCCAAGGCCATGAATGCACCGAGCGGGTAGCCGCGCAGGACGGTGACGATCAGCGATCGAATTCGGTCTTCATCCCAGGCATAGGAGCGCTGGAAATCGGGCAGCTGAATATCACCGCGATCGATGCGAGCGAAAAGGTCATTAAGGTCATAGCTTGGCGTAGAGAAACCCATGGCCCCGAGCCTACAACTAAATGTGGGAACATGCCCGTTTATGTGCGAACATCACATCAAAAGGAAATCCCGCTGACCAGTGGCCAACGGGATTCTTTAGTCGAAGCGCAGTTTAGGCAGTTGCATCCAACGGATTCTTGACCCAGCTCATGAGGTCACGCAGCTGGGAGCCGGTCTGCTCAATCGGGTGGGAGTTCACCTTGGCGCGCAGCTCCTCCAACTCCTTATTACCGCCTTCAACGTTGGCGACGAGGCGCTTGACGAAGGTGCCGTCCTGGATATCAGTGAGGACATCCTTCATGCGCTCCTTCACGGAAGCGTCGATGACGCGCGGGCCGGAGAGGTAGCCACCGAACTCAGCGGTGTCGGAACAGGAGTAGTTCATGTTCTTGATGCCGCCCTCAACGATGAGGTCAACGATGAGCTTCAGCTCGTGGCAGACCTCGAAATAAGCCATCTCAGGCTCATGGCCAGCTTCTGTCAGGACCTCGAAGCCGTTCATGATCAGGTACTCCACGCCACCGCACAGGACCGCCTGCTCACCGAAGAGATCGGTCTCGGTCTCATCCTTGAAGGTGGTTGGGATAACGCCGGCGCGGGCACCGCCGATGGCCGCAGCATAGGACAGGGTCAGCTCGCGCCCCTCACCCTTCGGATCCTGCTCGGTTGCGATCAGGCAGGGAACGCCCTTGCCGTCAACGAACTGGCGGCGAACCAGGTGGCCCGGGCCCTTCGGAGCAACCATGCCGATGGTGATATTCTCCGCCGGCTTGATCAGGCCAAAGTGGATGTTGAGGCCGTGACCGAAGAACAGCGCGTTGCCGTCCTCCAGGTTCGGTTCGATATCCTCTGTAAAGATCGCCGCCTGGGAGGTATCCGGTGCCAGCAGCATGATGACATCAGCCCACTTGGCGGCCTCAGCGTTGCTGAAAACCTTGAAGCCAGCCTCTTCAGCCTTATCGCGGGACTTCGAGCCTTCGCGCAGGCCGATGGCGACCTCAACGCCGGAATCACGCAGGTTCATAGCGTGGGCGTGGCCCTGGGAGCCATAGCCGATGATGGCGACCTTGCGGCCCTGGATGATGGTCAGGTCTGCATCAGATTCGTACAGAGTCTCAATAGCCATGTTTGATGTTCCTTTTCTTTTGGGTTAGTTCGCACTACGCATCCAGTAGTGACTCGGCCTATTGAATTTGTATCACACCTTGGGACAGTTTGCCCACCTTGTGGGATTTCATTTCGTCGGTGCCATTGCTTTCGGGCCGCGCCCCAGTGCGACGTTGCCAGATTGCACCAGCTCGCGGATACCGAAGGGCTCGAGGACGTCGAGAAGCGCCTGCAGCTTGCCCGGGGTACCGGTGGCCTCCACGACCACGGACTCCGGCGACACATCCACGATGCGTGCGCGGAAGATGTTCACTGCATCGACCACCTGAGGGCGGTTAGAGTTATCCGCGGCTACCTTCACCAACATGATGGAGCGCGCAATCGTGTTCTCTTCCTCGAGCTCAACTACCTTGAGCACCGGGACGATTTTGTTGAGCTGCTTCGTCACCTGCTCGATGATGACCTCGGAGGCATCCACGACGATGGTCAGGCGGTTAATACCTTCCGTCTCGGTCCGAGCGGACACCAGCGAGATGAGGTTGTAGCCACGGCGGGTGAACATGCCGGTCACACGGGAGATGATGCCCTCGATATCCTGAACCCGCACGGAGAGGATGTGTCGGGTGATGTCGTCTTTAGCCATTGTTTTCGGCCTCCTCGAGAGATTCGTGGATGTCGGCCGGTTCCTCGGCCGCGGACTCATTGTCATCAAACAGTGGGCGCAGGCCCAGGGCGTACTGGATTTCCTCGTTAGAAGCCCCGCCGCCAATCATCGGCCACACCTGGGCATCCTGGCCCACAATGAAGTCAATAACCACTGGACGGTCATTAATTGAGCGCGCACGTTCAATCGCGGGGCCGATCTCTTCTGCTGTGGTGACGCGAATGGACTCGCAGCCCAAGGCTTCGCTGAGCTTGACAAAGTCCGGCACATACTCGTCGTGCTCGCGCAGCTTGGTATGGGAGTACTTGTTGTCATAGAAGAGCGTCTGCCACTGGCGCACCATGCCCAGGTTGCCGTTATTGATCACGGCAACCTTGATGGGAAAGCCTTCCACGGCCGCGGTGGTCAGCTCCTGGTTGGTCATCTGGAAGCAGCCATCGCCATCAATAGCCCAGACCTCTCGCTCCGGGCAGGCAGCCTTCGCCCCCAGCGCCGCGGGCACGGCGTAGCCCATCGTGCCGGCGCCACCGGAGTTGATCCAGCTGCGGGGGTGCTCGAAGTCAAGGAACTGCGCCGACCACATCTGGTGCTGGCCCACGCCCGCACAATAGATAGCCTCCGGGCCAACGATGGAGCTGAGTTTTTGGATCACCTCTTGGGGGTTGAGCAGGCCATCTGACGTCGGCTCAAAGCCGCGCGGGAAGCGGCGCTGCATGTTCCCCAAATACTCCATCCACGGACCAATTCGCGGGGCATCCAGCTCCGCATCATTGGCATAAGCCTTGGTCAGACGCAGAAGCACCTCGCGGGCATCGCCCACGATCGGAACAGCCACCTCGCGGATCTTGCCGATTTCCGCCGGGTCAATGTCGGCATGGATCACCTCGGCGTGGGGAGCAAAGGTGTCCGTATCACCGGTCACGCGGTCGTCGAAGCGTGCGCCCACGGCGATGATAAGGTCCGCGCGCTGCAGGGCCGCCACCGCGGGCACGGTTCCGTGCATACCGGGCATACCCATGTGCTGCGGATGGTTATCCGGGAAGGCACCGAGAGCCATGAGCGTGGTCACCACAGGGATACCGGTCAGCTCCGCAAACTCGCGCAGCTCGCGGGAGGCCTCGGCCTTGATGACGCCGCCGCCAACGTAGAGCACCGGACGCTCGGCGCGCGCAATGCGCTGAACAGCCTGGGCAATCTGGCGCGGGTGCGGAGTAGTCGTGGGCTTGTACCCCGGTAGTTCCGGCATCTTTGGGCCCGAATATTCCATAAAAGCGTTCTGCACGTCCTTCGGAATATCCACGAGCACAGGCCCTGGGCGCCCAGTGGCGGCGAGGTGGAAGGCGGCCGCGATCGCCCCGGGGATATCTTCTGCCTTGGTGACGATGAAGTTGTGTTTCGTAATCGGCATCGTAACGCCGCGGATATCGGCTTCCTGGAAGGCATCGGTGCCCAGCAGGGAGCTGCCCACCTGGCCCGTGATTGCCACGACAGGAATCGAGTCCAGGTTAGCGTCAGCCAGCGGGGTCACCAGGTTGGTCGCACCCGGGCCGGAGGTAGCGATCATGACGCCGACCTTTCCGGATGCTTGGGCGTAGCCTTCGGCTGCATGGCCGGCCCCCTGCTCGTGGCGGGTGAGCACGTGGCGCAGCTTCGTGGATTCAAAGAGGGCGTCGTACAGCGGAAGCACGGCGCCACCCGGAATGCCGAAGACAAGCTCGGTGCCGAGATCTTCGAGGGTGCGGACAATGGCGTGTGCGCCCGTGATGCGCTCGGGCGCCCGCTGTGGCGGTGTGGAAGCTGTCACGGTTGATGTGCTCCTTCAGTGGGGTGGGTGGTGAAGAGATCATCCAACGAGTAACGCCCCCGTCTTTCCTTCCTGGGTGTGAAGGTAACGGGGGCGCTTGCTGGTCGACGTCACTTGTGGACTCGCTACGGCTCGCGCCGCCCGGGTACTACTACGAGGTGAAGTCGAATAATGATCATGGGCTAAACTGTACACTGATAGAAACACCACCGCTGGCATTTACCCCCATTTTTGGGATCTTTTTCTCATTTTGCGAGATTGCACAGGTGGGGCGGTTCGCCACCGCGCCGCACAGTCAATTACGATGACCCACTATGACGTCCTCACACCCGCAGAACGCATCAACTCGTGCCGAACACCCCACGGCCGAAACGTTCAAGCCCACCCGCGAACATCTCCTCGGCATTGGCATCCTCGCCGCCATTGCATTTCTCAGCATTGGCTGGGCTCCGAAGTACCTCTTTTGGGTCCTCATCTTCCCGGTGCTGGCCATCTGGTGGGTTCTACGCGCACGCACCACCGTTGACGGCAAGGGCATCCACATCACCTATGGCTTCCGCGGCCCCAAGAACATCGCGTGGGGCGACTTCAAGGGAATCGGCTTCCAGCGCTCGCGGGCCTACGCCCGCACCACAAGCGGCAACAACTTCAACCTGCCGGGAGTGACCTTCAACTCCCTCCCCCGCCTTGCCGCCGCTTCCAATGGGCGCATCCCCGACGCATTGACTGCAGGCCGTGATGCTGCCGACGACAAGGTCATCATCGTCCACCGAGATGGCCAGCAAGTCCTCCTCACCAAGGAGGAATACGCCGAGTACCTCAAGAAACACCCCGAATTAAAGGAATAACCATGTACCCGCTCCGCTCCAAAGTCACGACTGTTGGCCGCCAGGCATCCGGTGCGCGCGCACTATGGCGCGCTACCGGCTCCAAGGAGAGTGACTTTGGCAAGCCAATCGTCGCTATTGCCAACTCCTTTACCCAGTTCGTCCCCGGCCACGTCCACCTCAAGAACGTCGGTGACATCGTGGCCGATGCCGTGCGCGAAGCCGGCGGTGTGCCCAAGGAATTCAACACCATTGCCGTCGACGATGGCATCGCCATGGGCCACGGCGGCATGCTGTACTCCCTTCCTTCGCGTGAGATCATCTCCGATTCCATCGAGTACATGGTCAACGCCCACACTGCCGACGCCCTAGTGTGCATCTCCAACTGCGACAAGATCACCCCGGGTATGTTGAACGCCGCGCTGCGCCTCAACATCCCCACCATCTTCGTCTCCGGCGGCCCGATGGAGGCCGGCAAGGCCGTTGTTGTCGATGGCGTGGCGCACGCGCCGACAGATCTGATTACGGCAATCACGGCGTCGGCCAGCGACGCCGTCTCCGACGAGGGCCTAACCCGCGTGGAGGAATCCGCCTGCCCCACCTGTGGTTCCTGCTCCGGCATGTTCACCGCCAACTCCATGAACTGCCTCACCGAAGCGCTCGGACTCGCACTGCCAGGCAACGGCACCACGCTAGCCACCCACAGCGCGCGCCGCGCTCTCTTTGAACAAGCAGGCCGCACCATCGTCGAGATGTGCCAGCGCTACTACGGCGAAGAAGACGACGCCGTTCTCCCGCGCTCCATCGCCACCAAGGAAGCTTTCACCAATGCCATGGCGCTGGACATGGCTATGGGTGGTTCCACCAACACCATCCTCCACACGCTGGCCGCCGCGCAGGAGGGCGAGGTGGACTTCACGCTGGAGGATATCAACGAGATTTCCTACCGCGTGCCTTGCCTGTCCAAGGTGGCGCCCAACGGCACCTACCACATCGAGGACGTGCACCGCGCCGGCGGCATCCCCGCCATTCTGGGCGAGCTGCGTCGCGCCGGCCACTTGAACCTCAAGGTCCATACCGCGCTCTACGACAACGCCGAGGAGTGGCTCGACGATTGGGATATCCGCGGTGGCAAGGCTACCGACGCTGCCCGCGAGCTCTTCTTCGCCGCCCCCGGCGGTGTGCGCACCACCGAGCCTTTCAGCCAATCCAATCGCTGGGATGAGCTCGACACGGACGCTGCCAATGGCTGCATCCACGACGCCGAGCATGCCTTCTCCTCCGACGGCGGCCTGGTCGTCCTGCGTGGCAACCTCGCCCCCAACGGGGCCATCGTCAAGGCAGCCGGCGTTGACGAGGAACTGTGGACCTTTACCGGCCCAGCCCGCGTGGTCGAATCCCAGGAAGAGGCCGTGTCCATCATCCTGAAAAAGGAGGTCCAGCCCGGCGATGTCATCGTCATCCGCTACGAGGGCCCCGCGGGCGGTCCCGGCATGCAGGAGATGCTGCACCCGACTTCCTTCCTCAAGGGTTCTGGCTTGGGCAAGGCCTGCGCCTTGATTACCGATGGCCGCTTCTCCGGCGGCACCTCCGGCCTGTCCATCGGACACATCTCCCCCGAGGCTGCCCACGGCGGCCTCATCGGCCTAGTGGAAAACGGGGATCCCATCACCATCAACATCCGCGAGCGCCAGCTCACCCTCGACGTGGACGAAGAAGTCTTGGAACGCCGTCGCGCCACCGAGGAGCAGCGTGAGAAGCCCTGGACGCCGAAGGACCGTAATCGCCCAGTCACCAAGGCACTGCGCGCCTACGCCAACATGGCCACCTCCGCTGACCGTGGTGCGGTGCGCGTGGTGGATGGTTACGTCAATTAGAGTATGGGGCGATGAATTTCGCCACTAACGCCGCAAGGCGCACACTTTTCACCGCCGCCGGGCTCATCATTGGCCTGGTGGGCGTCATCCGCCACGTCCTCCACACGGACTACCCTGTGGACATGATCATTTACCGTGAGGGCGTCCGCGCCTTCATGGAGGGCCGCTCGGTCTACTCGGAGCCCATGTACGCCGGGGATTTGGCGCTCCCCTTTATCTACCCGCCCTTCGGGGCACTGGTCATGGTGCCGCTGACAGCCTTTGACTGGATGAGTGACGCCCTGGCGGGCGATATCATGATCGTCCTCTCGGACGCCCTGGTCTTTGCGTGCCTCTACGCGATCTTCCGCGCACTCAAGGTGCCGCACCTGTGGCCCACCGTGGCGATCGCGTGGGCCGCGGCGATGTTCTTTGAGCCCATCCGCCTCAACAACGGTTTTGCGCAAATCAACATCGTCATCATGGCGTTGGTCATCTTCGATCTCGTCCCCCGCAAACGCAAACTTCCGCAGGGCTGGCTGATAGGCCTCGCGGCAGCCATCAAGATCACTCCCTTGGCCATGCTGCTCTACTTCCTGCTGCGCCGCGAGTGGAAGCCGATCCTCACAGCCTTCGCCTCCGCCGTCGTGGCCACCTTGCTGGCCGCGGCCTACCGCTGGGAGGCCTTTGTCGAATTCTTCAGCTCAAAGCTTCTCGATATGGGCAAGGGCGTAGACTTCGGTGTGGCCACGGACTATCAGTCCAATTCCTCGCTCAAGGGCGTCATCCAGCGACTCTTCACCTCCCAAGAGGCGATGGACAACCACGGCACGCTCATCAACATGCTGTGGCTGGTCGCAGCGCTCACGGTCATCGGCCTCGGCTCCGCACTCATCCTGGCTCAGATGCGGCGCGGCCTGCTTGTCGACGCCCACCTCACCACCGCCACAACCATGCTGCTCATCTCCCCCGTTTCGTGGTCCCACCACTGGGTGTGGCTGTCGCTCATCGTGCCGGTTCTGGTCTACCGCGCATGGTCCTGGCGGAATTCCACCTGGGTCGCCGGTAGCTTGCTGGCTGTGCTGGCCGCCTGGGTGGGCATGCTGCTCACCGTTCCGCCGAAGTGGTGGTTTGGTGACAGCATCGATGTCCACGCGATGCCGCTGTATCAGAAGTTCTTGGTCGATGACTTCGTGTGGCTAGCACTCCTCAGCTGCATTCTCTACGCCATCTGCCTCAAGGCTCGAGGCGCTCAATCCGACAAGCCACAAACCGAACTCGCTGCGGCCCAAACCAACTAAGCCCCGAAACGCAAAACTGCCCGTTCTGACAAAGTTGTGCGCCGCCACTGCAGCGCGAGGGAAAACTTTGGCAACATTGGCACCTCAGCGACGCCATACCATGCGCCCAACTCAGCCCTCAGCTAAATCCTTGAGTGCTGCCAAGTGACCGTCGAAGGCAATCTTGCCGTGCTCAGTCAATGCGACCCACACCGAGTCCTTAGCACGGCTGGTGCCATATTCGCGGAAGCGAGTCACGTAGCCGGCTTGTTCTAACGCTCCGAGCTGCTTGGACAGGGAGGCGTCGGAAAGCTCCGTGCGATCGCGCAACATAGCGAATTTCATCTCACGGTTGACGTCCCCACCCTGTGTGGCGCCAAAGGCATTGAGCGTGGCGCAAATCTTAAAGCGGTTGAGCGGGTGGATTATCGGATCGAGCTCACTCATCGCGGCATCCTATTCAGCGCACCGGTGTGCAACGTCCAAAAGACCGACAAACTGCACAGCACACCTGCGATGCACGAGGCAATAACGTGCCCTTCAACAAAGGGATTGAACAGTGCCGGCAGCATCATAAACCCCAATCCTGCGTAGAAGCGCCAGGTCACATTCCTGGAGGCGTGCGGATCAACCTTCTGACGCATCGAATCCCGCACCCCCGTGCGGTAAAAGAAGGCAAGACTCACCAAGAGCCCGAGTACAAGAAGCAGTCCACCAACAAGAACGAGAGGATGGACGTCATCCTTGATCCACATGTAGGCAAACCACGCGCCGTAAGCAGCCGATGCGAGCAAACTCAGCCAGATAGGCGGCCGCTTCGCCGCGGCTAGCTGTTGTTGCTCCTCAAATGCGAGTGCTTCTCGAACATCCTGATCGGACAAAACTAAAGCTCCCCTCCTGCGGCACCAAAGTCATTGTTTTCCATTACGGAAACCAACTTACTTTACGCAATGGCAAACAACAACAGTTGGTGTATAACTGCAGGCTGGGAGCTTAAGTAGGCGCTAAAACTCTTAGCTCAACGGGTTGACGCCAGCTCCAAACCACCAGATGGCCACGAGCGCGGCAACGCCAATGACGACAAAGACCCACGAGGTTGCCAGTGGGCGACGGGTCCAGGAGCGATTGAAGTCAAGGGAGATGAATCCCGGACCGGTGAACTGCAGGGCCACAGCGATAACAAAGAGCACCAGACCCAGCCAGACGCTCTCATTCCAGGCAAAGACATCCAACCCAGCACCGGAGGCATTGAGGCCGTGGATAGCAGAAAACCCAGTAACAATGAGGCCGAACATGGCCGCCAGCGGTGTAACTAGACCCAGAAGCAGGAAGGCGCCGGCAATGAGCTGGACGGTGGGCACGCCGATGGCCAAGGCCGCCGCCATGGTGTACTCACCGAACTCATTCTCCAAGCCTGACAGCCCCTCGTTGCCGCCGAGCTTAAAGAAGGTCGAAGCACCAGCCACGAGCAGGTAAACGCTGAGCGCCAGGCGCACGAAAAGTAGACCAAAGTCAATGGTGCCTCGGCGAGCCGACGAGTGCTTTTCTTCTACAGCCTCCGTCTCGGTTGAGGTGACTGGCTCAGCCGCAGGGTCAGCCACGGCAACGGCGCTGGGCTCTTCATCAGCCTCGGCCGCCGGCATGGCAGTCGTCTCCGTATCGGTTCCTGCCGTCGCCTCCGCGCGTGGGAAAGCAGTAGTTTCAGTTTCAGCATCTGCGGCAGCGCTATCGAAAGACAAGGAGTCGCGGGAAGCGCTCTCAAAGGTTTCGGTCTTGGCCTCAGGCTCTGCCTCAACGGCGGGCTCTTCGGCCTTCTTAGGCTTGATCACCTGCGGCTCGGCGCGCCCCGGGCGCTGGAAGAGGCTGCTCTTCTTCGGCTTTTCGGCCGCAGCTTCCGCGGGCGCGTTGTCCTTCACGGAGTCTTTGCCCGTGTAGGTCGGGATATCGTCATCAAAGTCGGTGGCTTTATCAGGAGTTTTATCGCTCATACCTCCAACTTAAGGCAGCACAGCACCCTTATGGTGCATCTTTACCGGCGCGGCGCGAAGCTAAAACCGCATGGCCAGCGTTTAAGACGTCTTCGGTGAGATCAGCAAGCAACTCCGACTCCAGCCGCCAGCGCTGCCAGTAGAGGTCGATGTCGAGCGGGAAGTCGTCGAGAAGCACTAGCTCCCCGGACTCCAGCAATGGCTGGGCCTGCAGGCGCGGCACCAAGCCCCAGCCCAGGCCGTAGCGCACGGCCTCCACATAGGACTCCGAGGAGGGAATCTGAGATACCCGTGCGCGCAGGACGTGCGAGTCGATGAAGCGCTCACGCATGGCGTCATCCAAGGTGGCGTCGTTCGGCCCGAAACCCACGATGGGCAGCGTCTCCCAGTCCTCAAAGGTCTCCGCCAGCTCCGGCGCAGCGACGGCAAAGTAGCGCATGGTACCGAGATACGTGGATTCGCAGCCAGAGACCGGCGTTTGCTCGCGAGTCACAGCTCCCAGAACGTCACCGCGGCGCAGCATCGCGAGCGTACGGGCCTCATCTTCGATGCGAATGCGCAGCGCCGCCTCACCGCGCTCGGCGGTGCGCTGGATTACAGGCCGAAACCACGTGGCCAGGGAATCCGAGTTGATGGCAACAGTCAGTGGCACGCGGGACAACCGCTCAGTAAGCCGCGCATCCGCTTCCGCCTGGACCAGCGCCATGCGCCGCGCGGCTTGGGCGACGATCTCCCCCGCCTCAGTCACGGTGACGGGGGTCCCGCGGCGCAGGAGGATGCGGCCCGTCGACACCTCCAGTGCCTTGATGCGCTGGCTCACGGCCGAGGGAGTGATTCCCAACACAGCCGCGGCACCCTCGAAGGAACCTTCATCGATGATGGCCAGCAGCGTTTCAGTATGGAGCGGGTTCATGAAGCAATATTAAACCAGATGTAGAACATTTAACTGGACTTCATATGTCGCTATACGCACACTAGAAGCCATGTCAGTATTGCTCGCAGGATTTGCGCTGGGCCTGTCCCTCATCATCGCCATCGGACCGCAAAATGCCTACATCATCAAGATGGGTATTAAACGCGACCATGTCGGCCCCATCCTATTGGCATGCTTGCTTTCCGACGTCATCCTGATCACCGGCGGCACCGCCGGCGTCGGCGTCCTTGTGGAGCGCTTCCCCACCGCGCTCGTCGTGGTGAAGTACCTCGGCGCGGCCTACCTCATCTACTTCGGCTTCACGTGCTTCCGCGATGCCTTCAAGAAGGAACAGGAAGCGCTTGTCATTGAGGAAACCGCACCGGTGGCCCAAGTGGTTGATGAGAATTCGGGTTCCTCTGGGACACCGGGGAACTCAGTGCTTACGAAGATCCGCCCCCGCATGCGCTCGAAATCCTGGGTCAAGCCCGTCCTCGGCGCATTGGCGCTGACGTGGCTCAACCCCTTAGCCTACGTCGACGCGCTGGTCATGCTGGGCTCCATTGCAAACCAGTACGGCGACCAGCGCTGGGTGTTCGCAGCCGGCGCCATCATGGCCAGCGCAGTGTGGTTCCCCTCCTTGGGCTTTGGCGCCTACAAGCTCTCCCACGTGCTGGCCAAGCCGACGACGTGGCGCGTCGTCAACATCGTCATCGGCTGCGTCATGTTTGCGCTAACAGCGAAGCTCTTGCTCCACTAGTTCTTCTGTGATTCCTCGGGGAGGTCCTCATCCTCGGCGGGGTCTCCCACCGCGCCGGTTTCTTCCACCCAGGCCTTGATCTCTTCGTCGCTGCGGTCCTGCTCCACGGCGTCGCGCTCGGTGTAATAGGAGTGATCGTTGCGGTTTTCTTCCCACTCTTCCTTGTCGAAATCGAGCTCCTCATCTGAATCCAGCTCATCAACAACATCGGAGACGAGATCCTCGAAGAGGGCTTCATCATCCATGTTGGAATCGGCGATCTGCTGACCAATCTCATCGTCGTAACGCGCTGCGTCATATTCCGAATCGGGGTGCAGCTTCAGGTGAAGCAGGGCGCGGATGCGCTCGCGGCGCAAGCCTTCATCCTTGATCTTGCCCAGGGAACGCAGCCATCCAACCACCAGGATGACGACGAGGACGATGCCCATGTAGCCCAGAACCGGGTACACATACTGCATGAGCGCCTTGAAGCCGGCGAAGGAAACCGCGAAACCTGCAAGGCAGCCGGCGATAAAGATGATGCGGTACTTGGACTCGTTGCCGGAGGACAAACGCTTACCCAGCGCATAGAACATGCCGATGGCCGTATTAAAGATCATCAGGTAGATGATGACTGCCATGATGACGCCAAGGACTGGGTGAACGTTGTCCACCAGGGTCAGCATCGGAATATCTGAATCGCCCACATTCTCCGCGTTCATCAGCAAGGAGAAACCAGCAATGGCCATGAGCACCGCGTAGACCGCGCCGCCTACAATGCCACCGACACCAGCCTCACGCGGGCTGATGTTATCGCCACCGATCACCAAGGACATCGATACAGCCAGAATGAGGGCGAGGCCGTTGTAGTTCAGCGCGGAGACCAACCAATTCGGGATCGGGGACTCAATCGCTTCAGAGGCGCTAATCGCCGCATCAACGCTCTCCGGCATGTGCAGCAAGGTATAGGTGCCCACGAAGAGAACGGCGATGATGATGGTCGGGGTCAAAAGGCCGATAACTTGGGAGACCTTGTCCACGTCGAACATACCCGTAACCATGACAAGCACGAGCATGAGCAACGAACCTACCCACGCAGGCCAACCGAACTGCTGCTCCATGTTGGAGCCAGCACCTGCCAGCATGACGAAGCCCACCGCAAATAGCGTGAGGATTACCGCGACATCAAGAATGCGCGAGATGATCGGGTGGGTAATGTTGCGGAAGACTTGGTTGTGTTCGCTGGCGTGGAAGTAGCTTCCTAGTTGGAGGAAGACTGTACCGGCAAGGGTCATGACCAAACCGGCAACCAGGATTCCCCACATGCCGGGAATACCGAAGGACGTAAAGTACTGGACAACTTCCTGTCCCGTGGCAAAGCCCGCACCCACGAGCAAGCCAATGAAGGACAAAGCGATGCCTACGACGTTTTTATAAGACACGTTTTCCTATCTGTTTTCTAGTTTCTTCTCTTTATGCTTTATGACTAGCGCATAAAAACGCGCCATACCTTTGATGAAGTACGGCGGCACACTACTACCACGGTACTCCATCATGACAGGAAAACATGTGTGCGGCCATGGAGAGCTTGCTCCAATGGCCGCTAAAGCATGAGGCGGCTCACCTCTTAATGCTCGGCAAACGTAGCGGTATCAATGACGAATCGGAACTTCACATCACCCGCAACGATGCGCTCATAGGCGGCATCGACGTCATCGACGCCGACCTTCTCAATGACCGCTCCCAGGCCGTGCTCGGCACAAAAGTCCAGCATTTCCTGGGTTTCTGCGATGCCGCCAATGTTGTTACCGGTGAGCACCTTGCCGCCGCCCACCAAGCGGTTGAGGCGCAGCGGGAGTGCCTCCGGTGGAAGGCCGACGACGGACATGATGCCGCGCGGCTTGAGTAAGCACAAATAGTCTTCGAGGTCATACTCGGCTGAGATGGTGGACAGAATGAGGTCGAACTCTCCGCGGTGGTTCTTAAAGAAGTTCTCTTCTTCTGTGGTGGCGAGGGTGCGGCTTGCCCCCAACTTTGAGGCTTCCTCCGCCTTGCGCGAAGTGCGCGAGATGACAGTGACATCTGCACCCTTGGCAGCGGCGATCTGGACACCCATGTGCCCCAAACCGCCGAGCCCCACGACGGCTACCTTTTGCCCTTCCTTAACATCCCAGCGAGCCAGCGGAGAGTACGTGGTAATTCCCGCGCACAGCAGGGGCGCGGCGACATCAAAGTCAAGGGCATCCGGTATACGCAGGACGAAGTCCTGATTCACCACGATCTTTTCCGCATAGCCGCCTTGAGTAATCGTACCGTCCACGTCGGTGGAGTTATAGGTGCCCACACCACCATTGAGACAGTTTTGCTCCATACCGGCTTGGCACTGCTCGCACTCGCCACAAGAATTCACCAAGCAGCCCACACCAACGCGGTCCCCCACCTTAAATTTGGTTACTTCCTCCCCCACGGCAGAAACCACGCCGGCGATTTCATGGCCCACCGTCAGCGGAAAGTGAGCCTCGCCCCACTCATTGCGGATGGTGTGAATATCCGAGTGGCAGATGCCGGCTGCCTTAATATCGATGACCACGTCGTCGGCGCGCGGGTCACGGCGCTGGATGGTCACGACCTCGAAGGGCTCGTTCGGGCCGGACTTCTGCAGTGCTTTGGTAGAAATAGTCATGGCGACCACGGTACCCCGTAGCCGCCTGACCTCGCCTAATGGAAATTTATACCAATTAGGAGAGCTTCTTCGCAATCAGCTTATTGACCTGTCCCGGGTCAGCCTTGCCCTGGGTAGCCTTCATGACCGCGCCAACGATGGCGCCGGTGACCTTCTTGTTGCCGGCCTTGTACTTCTCCACGATGTCCGGGTTCGCAGCCAGGGCATCATCGACGGCCTTCTCGATTGCGCCGTCATCGCGCACAACCTCGAGCCCGCGCTTGGCGACGACCTCGTCGACGTCGCCCTCACCGGCCAGCACGCCGTCAACTGCTTGGCGAGCCAGCTTGGTGGTCAGCTTGCCTTCCTTAACCAGCTCGACCACGCGGGCAACGTGGGCCGGGGTGATGTCGAGGGCACTCAGCTCGACGCCGGCTTCATTGGCCTTACCCGTCAGGTAAGAAACCCACCAGGAGCGGGCCTCGTCCGGGCTGGTTCCGGCTTCCACGGTTTCGATGATGAGATCCAAGGCACCGGCGTTGACCAGATCGCGCATCTCCTCGTCCTTGAGGCCCCACTCCTCTTGGATGCGGGCGCGGCGAATCCACGGCATCTCCGGCAGGGTTTGGCGGATTTCCTCAACCCACTCGCGGGAGACAATCACTGGCGGCAAGTCCGGGTCGTTGAAGTAGCGGTAGTCCTCCGCGGTCTCCTTCGGGCGGCCCTTCGAGGTGGAGCCATCCGTTTCCTGGTAGTGGCGGGTTTCTTGGACGATCTCGCCACCGTCGACAAGCACCTGCGCCTGGCGCTGCATCTCAAAGCGCACCGCCTGCTCGACAGAGCGCAAGGAGTTGATGTTCTTGGTTTCGGTACGGGTACCGAACTCCTCCTGGCCCACCGGGCGCAGCGACACGTTGGAATCCACGCGCATCGAACCCTGATCCATGCGGGCATCGGAGACCCCCAGCGCTGCGACGAGCTCGCGCAGTGCGGACACATAGGCGCGGGCAACCTCGGGGGCGCGCTCACCGGCGCCAATAATCGGCTTGGTCACAATCTCGATGAGCGGAATGCCCGCGCGGTTGCAATCCACCAGCGAGGAGGTCGCGCCATGGATACGGCCGTCGGCACCGCCCAAGTGGGTGAGCTTTCCGGTGTCCTCTTCCATGTGGGCGCGCTCAATCTCTACGCGCCACTCGGTGCCGTCATCGAGGACGACGTCAAGGTAGCCGTCGTATGCAATCGGCTCATCATACTGAGAGATCTGATAGTTCTTCGGCTGATCCGGGTAGAAGTAATTCTTGCGGGCAAAGCGCGACGATTCCGCAATCTTGCAGTTCAGCGCCAGACCGATCTTGATGGCGCCTTCCACGCCCTTTGAATTCACCACCGGCAATGCTCCGGGCAGACCCAGCGAAACCGGGTCCACGTTGGAATTGGGGGCTGCGTTGAAGTTCGTGGGAGAGGTGGAGAACATCTTGGTTTCCGTATTGAGCTCCACGTGAACTTCCATGCCCATTACGGGTTCGAACTTTTCCAGGACCTCGTCGTAGTCCATCAGGTCATACATCGCAGCAGTCATGCGTGCCATCTTAGTATGTCAACGCGACACCGTGCGCAACCGCCTAACCCAACAAGGTGATGCCGTGCGTAATAAGAATTTTGGCAATCATGGCCGCTGGATACACCATGGCATAGCCCAAGGACACACGCTGATCAGTGCTCGTCCGATTATTCACAAAAGCGAGAACTGCCGGTTGAGTCTGAGCTCCGGCCATAGCACCCGCCGTCTTTGTAGCGCCGACGCGCAGGAATCGGCGCATCACAAGGGCAAACCCGAATGCGACCAGCGTTGTGATGATGATGCCAAGGAGAAGAATCTTCCACCACGCGCCGCCTGTAAAGGCACCGGCGATCTCCCCGCCCGCATTCGTTCCGGCTTGGGCCAAGAAGAGCAACAGTCCGAGCTCGGAAAGAATCGTGTTGGCTGAGTGCGGCAATGCGGTCACTGTATTGCCGATTCGCCCAATCCGCGCCATGACCAACGCGACGATGAGAACGCCGGCGGCAGCACCGAGGTTGAAGGAAGATCCGCCCGGAAGCGGGATATCGATATGCCCTACAAAGATGCCAAGGGCCAAGCCGAGGCCGAGGGATACGGGGTTGATATCGGTTAGGCCTTGCGAAGAATCCCCAAGAAAGTTTGAGATCTCGCGCAGCGACTTCTTTGAGCCCACGACGCGCACGCGATCTCCCAGCTCCACGATGTGTTCGGGGATAGCAACCTGATCGTTGTCCGCACGGCGAACGCGCGAAATGCGCGCGCCCCACCGGTCAGACAGCTGGTTGTTCAGCTCCGCAATAGTCAGGCCAGCCAAGCTGTGCTCGGAGATAGTAATGCGACGAAAGTCTAGCTCGTGGCGGTCATCGTTGAGGATCTGCGGGGATTCACGGCCAGCGCGCTCAATGATATTGTCCAGATCTTCCGGGGCACCGACGAGCGTGACCACATCACCTGGGTGCAACACATCGAAAAACTTCGGCAGGACGATATCATTGCTGCCGACGCGCCGCAGGCGGGTCACTTGCACTTCCCCGTTGCCGATGTCTGCAATCTCTGCCACCGCGATTTCTCTCAGAATCTGCATGTGCTGGCGCGTGACGGGTGACAGGCTGTCGTCGTCATTCCCGGCGTCGCGAAGCACGAGCACCGTGGCCGCGAGCATGCCGATGACGCCGAATAAGTAAGACACCGCGTAGCCCACGGTTGCTGCGCCGGGATCACCCGTAGCTTCCGACGCCGCCGCCAACGCGGGGGTATTCGTCACAGCGCCGGCAAAAGTACCCGCGATGGTGGCATTCGATAGCCCAAAAACATAAGTGCCCAACCCCCACGCGGCAAGCGCCGCGACGATGAAGACTCCAATCATCGACAGCACTGGGCCCGTCGCCGTTTTTAGCGACTTAAAGAAGGACACCCCAGAATTATTGCCAATGCCAAAGGCAAAGAGCACCAAGCCGAGCATTCCCAGAATGGGAGGTACGGAGGCCTCCACACCAACGGCGGAGGCAGCCGCCGAAAAAGCAATACCGAGGAAGAGAACGGCGGCCGCCCCTAAGCTAATTCCCCGGGTTTTGATGCCGCCGAGCGCCATGCCGATGCCAATCAGCAAAAACACCAACAGGACCGGCTGCTCAGCAAGGAAAGCTAATACGCTTGTCATCGAAACCTTTATTAACTATGGGCGACCTTGTCGCAGCGTTTAACCGAAGAGGGCTTGCGCGTTGGCATAACGCTTTGCCGGAACCACCTTCAGCTTGCCCACGGCATCCTCGAGCGGGACGAGATCGATGTTTTCACCGTGGAGGGCGACGCACATTCCGGACTGACCATTGTGCGCAGCACGGGCGGCGTGGGTGCCGTAACGGGTTGCCAGGACGCGGTCATACGCCGTCGGCGTGCCGCCGCGCTGGATGTGGCCGAGGACCGTCGTGCGCACGTCGTAACCAGTGCGCTTCTTGATCTCATCACCGATGACCTGGCCAATTCCGTTGAAGGTCTGGTGACCAAACTGATCGACACCGCCCGCTTCGAAGTCCATGGTGCCTTCCTTGGGAAGTGCGCCTTCGGCGACGCAGATGATGCCATACTTCTCACCCATCTGGAAGCGGCGTTCCATCGCCTTGGTGATATCTGCGATATCGAATGGGACCTCGGGGATCACCGTGTAGTGCGCGCCGCCAGCCATGCCTGCATGCAGCGCAATCCACCCAACGTGGCGGCCCATGACCTCCACGATGAGGATGCGGTTGTGGGACTCAGCAGTGGTGTGGAGGCGGTCAATCGCATCGGTGGCCACGGACACGGCCGTGTCGAAACCGAAGGTGTAGTCCGTTGCATTGACGTCGTTATCGATGGTCTTTGGCACGCCGACAACTGGGATACCGTTGTCAGAAAGCCACTTAGCACCCTTGAGAGTTCCCTCGCCGCCAATGGCGACGAGCGCATCAACCTCAGCATCGGCCATATTGGCCTTGATGGTGTCCAGCCCAGCCTTGAACTTATCTGGGTGGAGGCGGCCAGTACCAAGGATGGTTCCGCCGCGAAGGAGGATGCGGTCAATTTCAGCGTCGTCATAAAGGTCACGGCGTCGGTCTTCCATCAGACCAACCCAGCCGTCCTCGTAGCCGACGACCGTATCGCCGAACTCGTTGGATGCGGTGCGAACGACCGCGCGGATAACAGCATTCAGACCGGGGCAATCACCACCGGATGTCAGTACAGCAAGACGCATGACATCCAATCTACTCGCTTCCCTATTGGCTCGCAGTCTCCACACCAGCGTGCAGGGTATCCCGGAAGAAGAGCGACGCAATGCACCCGACGAAAAGGATCGCAACGATAGCGACCAGAGAGTCCGCCGCGCCGGCGACCTGCATGACTGCTGATACACCGGCCACACCAATCACCGAGCCCACCTGTCGCGATGTGTTATAGACACCGGAAGCAGCTCCCATGAGATGTGCATCAATATCGCGCATCGTCGTCGCGGCATTGGATCCCCAAATAAAGGACTGTCCCGCCCCCAAGGCCGCACATGGCAGGCTTAGCCACCACCCCGAAACACCCGCGTGCATGAGGAACCACAGCACGGCGAAAGTGGCAATCAAAATGCCGAATCCCGTGAGCGCTAATAGTCGCGGATGCAGCCTATCTGCCAAAATGCCCGCTAGTGGTGACACACACAAAGAAACCAGAGCCATCGGCGTGACGATCATTCCGGCATCTCCCGCCGATATCCCCTCCTCGACCTGCAACCACATCATGATCGGAATCATCATCGACGCAGCCATAAAGCCCATGGACACGATGGCCACCGTGCCCACGGAGTAGTTACGGTCCTTAAACAACCCAAGCGGAACGAGCGCTGCCGCCCCACGGGCTGATTGCAGGCGCACGAAGAGAGCCATTCCGACAATTCCGGCGACGAGGAGGGCCCAAATCCACCACGGCCAGCCAGTCTCTGGCCCTTGTTGCACCGCAAAGACGAAGCAGGTCAACGCGACAAACGACGCCCCTACCGACGCGAATTCAATCCTTCCGGTCGCCGTCGGCAAGGCAGGCACCCACAGGCCGGAAAGTACAATCGCTGCAATGACAATGGGAATGTGGATCCAAAAGACCGCCTGCCACCCAAACGCGGCTACGACGAAGCCTCCCACTAGCGGTCCAGCAAGAGTGGCCAGCGAACCCACCACGCCCCAGGCACCCAGCGCACGGCCGCGCCGCTCACGAGGGAAAACACGGTTGATCACCGCCATGGTCTGCGGCATCTGAATGGAGGCACCTAGACCTTGTAGCGACCGCGCGGCGATGAGAAACTCTACGGATGGCGCCAGCGCACAAAGCAGTGCACCAAGGCCAAAGAGTCCGTTGCCGAGCTGAAACATTCGCTTCTGCCCGTAAATATCCCCTAGCCTTCCAGTAAACAGGAGGGGCACGACCACGGCGAGCAAATAGATGGCGGAGACCCACAGCACCTGATTGACGTCGGCGTTGAACTCACGACGGACGTCGGGAAGCGCAACGGCAATCATGGATTGGTCGAGCAACGACATGAAAAAGCCGAGTGACAGCGCCGCCATGGCGAGCCAAGCTTGCTTTTCTGACGTGGGCGTTGCTGCGTGATTCATGGAGGGAAGTCTAGCCACCGCCCATGCAGGCGGCCTAAACTGAAGCGCATGGGAATGATTGACATCAAGAAACCACAGGACGTATCGACGGCCGCGACCGTCTCTCTGGGTCTCATTGGCGGTTGGCTCACAGCTCGGGAAACTGGAATCCGCCCGCTTGGCGGCGTAGTGCTCGCCGCCGCTGGCGTCTGGGCCGGACGCAGCTGGTGGGCTAAGACGAACCCAGCCACTACGGCCGGCCTGGCTGCTCTATACACCGGCGCGTTTGGCCTCTCTCACCCGCTGGCTAAGAAGATTGGCTCCTGGCCGGCAGTCCTGGCCGTCACCGCCGCAAGCGCTGGCGCTGCCTACGCGCTTTCCGACGCCCAGTAGATCCCCACGCCCCACGTGCCGCCAACAACGCGCGTGGGGATTTGATTGTTTTCTCCCCCCCTACTACGCCCTATCGAACCTCCTGGCTAACATGGTGCCGCTACCCCCGTTTATAGTAGCGACTTGACGTGAATTCACTACTGGCTATGGCTATGTGCGGTGAGGGTCGGTAGAATCATTGTTAGAACATTTCTTCTAACTCATTTTTCTCGGGGGAGACATTCATGACTACCACCGCCACGCACCCTTCAACCTCCTCTTCTTTCTTCTTCTCAACAACGAATCCGAATAATCCACACGCTATAGCCCGCGCGGCAGCCCGCCGCGCTATCTACAACACCTGGGTTGGTGCTATGCCCAGCCTGCAGGCTGATATCAACACCACCGCTTTAAGCTTGGTGGCTGCCTGGTCACTGCCGGAAGGCCACATCAAAGCAGGTCTGCGTGCTATCCACCGGCTTGATAGCCTGCCGAAAGTCAAAGCCATACAAGACACCTTGTGCCTGCTGGACATTGAGTCCTTGATTGCTATTGACCAACCCATGTCAGCCCTGACGGCCCTGACGGATGAAACCCTGGATTTTATCGACACCATCCTGGCTGACTTCTTCACCCCTTCGAAACCCAATCAGGCTTTTCCTACCCGCAGCCAAATCAGGCGCAAAGTCCGCGACATCTGTAAAACCCTGGACGACTCCATTGCTTTTCGCGACACCCGCCCCAAAGACACCTACCGTTTCTCCTCCAACGGAACCTCTGCCTGGCTGGAACTCCAGGTTGGGGAAGACACCGGCATTAAACTCGATGCCTTCATCCACACAGCCGCCGCAAAAGAAGGAATCACTGTTGCTGAAGCGGTCATCAAACTCTTAAGCGGCGAAATACAACCACCAGCCACCGTAGTTTTACACACCTACCAAGCCTGCGATATTGAGAATGCCCCGACCTTCATTGAAGGCTTTGGCTGGCGGCAAGAGGCTATGCCGCATGATAAAACCCGGGACTTAACCGGCGAGGTAGCCGAAGCAGACGGCTACCAGCCAGGTGTTGTCATGCGCAAACACGTCGAAGGCCGCGACGGGACCTGCCGGGTCGGCGGGTGTGAAGAGCCAGCCTTTCTTACCCAGCTTGACCACCGGCACAACTGGGCTGAAGGCGGGCCAACCCATCCGAAGAACCTGGCATGCTTATGCCAAGGACACCACAATATGAAAACCGATGGCACCTTAAAATACCTGCTGGACCCCTACAGTGGGGATGTTATCTGGCTTTTCGCCGACGGTACCTGGACCATCAACGAAGCAGAAGGACCCCTGGCACCAAAACAAAAACGGTGGGCGCAAACAGTCGCCCAACACATCACCGCCACCAGGAAACGTGTGCGCGAACAAGCCCAACACCTCAAACAAGAACTCGACGACTACGCACAACAACAAGCCAAAGCTAAAGCCGAAACCCAGACCAACACCGACACTGACAACGGCGAGGACATCCCCTTCTAAACCCCGTCGATTCAAACGACGACGATGACGAAGAACAGGGGCCTAGCCTTCGTCGAATCAAACGACGACACCACTCCAAACAACCGAAAGGACAAGAAGCCAAGAACACATCCACCGTCGAATAAAACGACGAAGACCGGCGGCCTCCCACGTTTCCGTGAAAGGTCACCGGCTGAGGAGCACTACAAGGTGCAGTTCTGTGCGCTACTTGCGCCCTGCTTCGTAGGCGGCACCAACCTTGTACAGGCGGTCATCCTTGAACGCCGGAGCCATGATCTGCAGGCCGGTCGGCAGATTGGTGTCAGACGCCAAGCCGGAGGGTACAGACATGCCGCACACGCCGGCAAGGTTCAGCGGCAGGGTGCAGAGGTCGAAGTTGTACATCTCCATCGGATCCTCAACCTTCTCCCCCAGCTTGAAGGCCGTGGTCGGCGTGGTCGGGGAAACAAGGACATCGACCTGTTCGAAAGCGCGCTCAAAGTCCTGTGCAATGAGGGTGCGCACACGCTGTGCTTGAAGGTAGTAGGCGTCGTAATATCCGACGGATAGCGCGTAGGTACCCAGCATGATGCGGCGCTTAACCTCAGGACCAAAGCCAGCAGCGCGGGACAGAGACATAACCTCTTCCGCGGAGTGGGTTCCGTCATCGCCCACACGCAGGCCGTAGCGCATGCCGTCGAAGCGGGCCAGGTTGGAGGAGACCTCACACGGCATGATGAGGTAGTACGCAGCTAGTGCATCGTCGAAGTGCGGGCAGTCAACCTCGACGATCTCCGCGCCCTGGTTCTTCAACTGCTCAACCGCAGCGTGGTAGGCCTCCATCACGCCCGGCTGCCAGCCGTCGCGCTCGAATTGCTTGATCAGGCCAACCTTGACGCCGGAAAGGTCGCCATTGGCGCCTTCCTTAGCGGCGGCGACTACCGGGGCAACCGGCTTATCCACGGAGGTGGCATCAAAAGAATCGTGTCCAGCAATGATTTCGTGCAGCAGTGCGGTATCCAGAACCGTGCGGGCAGTCGGACCTGCCTGGTCCAGAGAGCTTGCAGCTGCGATGAGGCCGTAACGCGACACCGTGCCGTACGTCGGCTTGACACCAACGGTGTTGGTCAGTGCAGCAGGCTGGCGGATCGAGCCACCAGTGTCAGTACCGATACCCAGCGGGGCCTGGCCCGAGGCAAGAGCCGCAGCAGTGCCGCCGCCGGAGCCGCCCGGAGTGCGCTCTGTGTCGTAGGGGTTGTGGGCTGGACCGTAGGCGGAGTTCTCATTGGAGGAACCCATTGCGAACTCATCGAGGTTCGTCTTACCCAGAATCGGGATACCTGCCTCGCGCAGCTTGGTCACCAGCGTGGCGTCATAAGGTGACACCCAGCCCTCCAGCATTTTGGAGGCGGCGGTCGTGGGGGCGTCGGTAGTAACGAGCAGATCCTTGAGCGCCAGCGGCACGCCAGCCAAGGCAGAGGCGGGTTCTTCGCCGGCGTCGAGGGACTTATCGACGGCGTCGGCAGCCGCCAGTGCTTCCTCCGCGCCAACATGGAGGAAGGCGTTGAGCTCGCCATCGGTCTCCGCGATGCGATCCAAGAATGCCTGAGTAACTTCGCGGGAGGTGAGCTCACGGGAGTGAATCTTCTCAGCCAGCTCGGCGGCGGTCAGTGCGGTAATGCCCTCGGTGGGCGCAATGAATTGTGCCATTCTTATTCGTCTCCTCCACCCAGAATCTGCGGAACCATGAAGCGGTCATCTTCAGCTGCCGGCGCTTGGTCCAGGGCCTGCTCGGCGGTGAGGGTGCGCACAATAACGTCCTCACGCATTGGAGCATGTACGGAGTGCGGGTGCGACATTGGCTCCACACCTTCAGCCTCGACCTTGCCCACCGCGGACACCGAGTCCACGATTTCGTCGATCTGCGCGGCGAACTGCTTCAGTTCTTCCTCGCTCAGGGCCAATCGCGACAGCTTTGCCAAGTGCGCGACCTCGTCACGCGAAATATCAGACACGCGAACTCCATCCTTTTATTCATTGAGACGGTTGATAGCTAAGCACCCATGGTACTGCACAGCTGTTGCCGCGCCACCACCACTCCTCCCCTAAGTGAAGCTCATACTATTGAATAGTATTCGACAGGTTGGGTAACATCGATCGAGTTAGAAAGCCAAATATCCCCTCCCTACTTATTCACCTTCCCCAGAAAGAACGATATGTCGTACCTCGTCCGTGTCCTTCTCCCTGACACCCCCGGCAGCCTTGGCCTCCTTGCCAACGCGATGGGCAGCATCGAGGCAAATATCCGCTCCGTCGACATTGTGGAGAATTTCCCAGACGGTACGGTCATGGATGACATCGTCTTGGATCTCCCCCAGTCCACCATGGCGGATGAGATCATCACGGCAGCACAGACAGTGGAAGGAGTCGAGGTCGACTCCATTCGCCCCTTCAGCGGTCGCGTCGACCGCCGCGGGCAAATCCACGTGCTGGCCAAGGTTGCCGCACAACGCAACGTGACGGCCGCAATGAGCGAAGTCTGCGCCGCCATCCCCAAGGCGCTGACGTCCAATTGGGCCGTTGTTATTGCGAACGACGAGAAGATCAGCCGCATCGCCGCCTCAGACGCCGCGCCTGCCGACGACGGCTCGATCCCCACCGACCTCAACATCACAACGGCTCGCGTGCTCAATCCCGAGAAGGACACATGGATCCCGGAATCCTGGACGCTCATCGAATCCGCGCTGGCCGCTGCTCCCCTCGTGGGAACGAACTACGTGGTGGTGATGGGCCGCGTTGGTGGACCCGATTACCTCGCCTCCGAAGTTGAGCACTTGGGTGACTTGGGTGCCATCTTGGGTGCGTTTCTTACTTAGCGGGCAAGCAACGAGTTGAGTCCCGCGGCGACATCGGGGACCACGTGGTCCACCTCTTCGGTGATCTGCGTTCCCGGGAACGTGAAGGACTCGGTGGCGATGGAGTGCATCGAGAGATCATTGAAGCTATCGCCGAAGGTGTAGAGTTCAGCTTTTTCGTGGCCGAGATGATCAAGCAACCGCGTCAAGCCCTCACCCTTGTTATGGCCAGGTGGCATGATGTCGTAGAAATCGCAGTTAAAGGATGATTCGACGGCACAATTCTCGCGGACCCACTCGTCCACCTCGCGGCGCAGCTCAGGGTTGCCAGGGATCCACAGGGACAACAACACAGTGCTGCGCTTGGCGACGTCCCCCGGATCCACCACTTCCGTATTCGCCACCATGGAGGACTCGCGTCCTGCGAGGCCATCCCACGCTACCTGGTCGGCTCCAGACAAGCCTGTGAGGTAGATATTCAACGGCAGGCCGGTGAAACGAGCGACAATGGACTGCACAACCTCACTCGGCAGATGCTCCTCGTGCAGGATGGAATAGTCGCCGCCGGTGATGACTGTCCCGTTGTAGAGCACGTGGTAGTCCAGCTCCACGCCGAAGGGTTCGAGTGTGTTGCGCGCATTGGCGATGGACTTGCCCGTCGCGGAGACGGCCAAGTTGCCTGCGGCACGCCACTCAGCGATGGCTTTTTGTGTGGCCTCTGTTATGTCTTCGTTGACGTAAACAGTGCCATCCATGTCTAAAGCCGCAATCTTCATGAACCGTAGTGTATTAGACCTTCAACGGCTGAGTCCACCACCGCGGTGCACGCCTTGTGGATGTCGGGTTGTGCCCAGGGGAAGGTGAGGGAGACGTCGGCAAGCGCATGCATGGGCAGGTCATTGTGCCCGTCCCCGAAGGTGATGAGCTCAATGTCAGAGCGCTCAACTTCCAGGTGACGAAGCAGCCAAGTCAAGGCAAAGCCCTTGTCGTGACCGGGCGGCATGATGTCGAAGAAGTTGCGGTTCATCGCGGTACCTACCGGAAAGCGGTCCGTGACCCACTGCGCGATCTTCCTCTGCAGGTCTGGGTTGCCCGGGGTCCAGGCGGCAACAAGCGGGAAGACCTCTTCCTCAATGCGTGACGGCGGGACCGGCACGGGCTCACTGATGATGGGGTTGTGCACGCCCGCCACGTTGCGCACGAGGTAGCCGTCCGGGCCTGTCAAACGTGTGCAATAGAGGTCGAGCTTTGGTGTGTCATGCACCCGCTCATACACGGCACGAACCACCTCGGGCGGTACATGGTTTTCGTAGAGCAACTCATAAGAGCCATCCATGATGACGGTGCCGTTGCAGAGCAGGTAGTAGTCAAAGTCAACGCCAAAAGGCTCTAGTGCACGCCGAGCAGAATGAGGAGACTTGCCCGTGGCCACGACAGCAAGGTTGCCCGCAGCGCGCCAACCGGCAATCGCCTCCGGCACGTCTTCGGGCATGTGGCCATCAAAGTAGATAGTGCCGTCCAGGTCGAAGGCGGCTAACTTCATGCCTCGCCCGTTTCAAGGAGGCGGTTGAAGCCTTCCTCATCCAAGATGGTCAAGCCAAGGTCGCGGGCCTTCTGTTCCTTTGAACCGGCGTTTTCTCCGACGACGACATAGTTGGTCTTCTTCGACACCGACCCGGAGGCCTTGCCGCCACGGGAGATGATGGCCTCCTTAGCGGAATCGCGACTGTAGTTCTCTAGGGTTCCGGTCACCACCACGGTGATTCCCTCCAGCGTTTGCGCGGGCTTATCGCTGGATTCTTCCTCCATGGTCACCCCGGCGGCGGTCCACTTCTGCACGATGTTGTCGTGCCAGTCCACCTCGAACCATTGCTTAAAGGATTCCGCGATGATGCCACCCACGCCATGAGTATCCGCCAGCTCCTCCACCGATGCCGCGCGCAGCGCCTCCATGGAGCCGAACCGCGTGGCTAACGCACGCGCGGCAATGGGGCCAACGTGGCGGATGGACAGCGCTACGAGCACTCGCCAGAACTCAGCCTGACGGGCGGTCTTGAGGTTCTCCAGCAGCTTCTTGCCCGAGGCGTTGAGCGCGCCCTTCTGGGTGGTGTAGACCGAGGATTTAAGGAGTGCTTCTTCATCGAGATCAAAGAGTTCTGCCTCGTCCACGAGCACTCCGGAAGAAATCAAGTCCGCCGCCGCCTTCTCCCCCAGCTCACCAATGTCAAGCGCCTTGCGGGAGGCCAAATACTCCAGACGCGCCGCCAGCTGCGCTGGGCAGCTGCGGGTATTCGGGCAGCGCCAGTCCTGGTCGCCTTCCTTCTGCGGTGCCAGCTTCGTGCCGCATGCAGGGCAGTTCTCCGGGAAGACCCAATCGGTCTCACTGCCATCGCGCTTGTCTAGGACGGGGCCGAGAACCTCAGGGATGATCTCTCCGGCCTTGCGGATGACAATGGTGTCCCCGATGAGGACGTTCTTGTTCTTGACCTCGAACTGGTTGTGCAGGGTGGCCATGGAAACCGTCGAGCCGGAGACAAAGACTGGTTCCATGATGGCGAAAGGCGTCACGCGCCCCGTTCGACCGACACCGACCTCAATGTTAAGAAGCTTGGTGGTGACCTCCTCCGGTGGGTACTTATACGCGATGGCCCAACGTGGCGCACGTGAAGTCGCTCCTAAGGAGCGCTGGCTGGCCAGGTCGTCGACCTTGATGACGAGACCGTCCATCTCGAAGTAAGCATCGTGGCGGTGTTCCTCCCAGTAGGTCACGCGCTCTTGAACCTCCTTGGTGGTGGTGACCCGCTGGGTATAAGGCGACACCGGGAATCCCCATGCCTCCAAGGCCTGGTAGGCGTCGTGTTGCGAGGCTGGTTGGAATCCTTCGCGCGCGCCGATGCCGTGGCAGACCATGTGGAGCCGGCGCTTCTTGACGTCCTCCGGGTCCTTCATGCGCAGTCCGCCCGCGGCCGCGTTGCGGGGGTTGGCAAAGGTGGGCTTACCATCCTCGCGGCGTGCGGAGTTAATTTCCTCAAATTCATCCGGGCGCATGTACACCTCGCCGCGGACCTCTACCAGGGAGGGAACCGGGTATTCTTCGCTGCCCGTCAGCTCACGTGGGATATCGGGAATAACACGCGCATTAGCAGTGATGTCCTCACCCACGCGACCATCACCACGCGTGGCGGCCGTGGCAAGCTTGCCGTCACGATAGACCAAATCGATGGACAAACCGTCAATCTTGAGCTCGGTGAGATAGGCCTTTGCCGGGGTGCGGTCCAGCCAGTCCTGCAACTCGTCAGCGCTAAAAACGTTGTCCAAACTGTACAGGCGTTCCAGGTGCTCGATGTCAACGGCGCCCTCCGGGGCAGCGCCCACCTGCTGGGTAGGCGAATCCGGAGTTTGAAGCTCCGGGTGTTCCGCTTCCAGCGCCAGCAAGCGCTGGAAAAGGGCGTCAAAGTCCGCATCCGGGATCGCCGGCTCGCCGTTGTAGTACAGCTCGCGGTGCTTGCGCACTTCCTGGGCAAGCTCGGACCATTCGCGTTGGATATCTACTGCATCACTCACGAGTCACTAGTGTAGCGGGGCTGCCGGACACAGCATGTTCCTGGCCAAACGTCCTATCCACGCCACAAATATGACATCGGTAGCGCACAAAGTTTGTCTCCCAAGGGCTGCACATAGGGAATCGGAGCCAAGACAAATCCTCCACGGAAACGGGGCCCTAGTTTCTCGCTCAGTGCACGCAAATGCCGAACCTGTCCTGCCTTGACTGTCGCACCGGATTTAACCTCAAGCGCAGCGATGCTATTGTCCGCGAATTCGATGACAACATCCGCTTCCATCCCGGCACTATCACGCCAGTGGAGCAGCTGATGCTGACTTTCAGCCCAACCCTGCTGGGCAGAAAGTTCCTGAAGGACAAACCCTTCCACTAAATGCCCTAGATGCGACTGCACCAGCGGATTCATGAGCATGTCTCGAGTTTGCCCCGCTAACCAGGAAGCCAGACCGGAATCAGTGACCCAACTTTTGGGCTTGGATATTTCTCGCGACGTCAGATTTGATTTCCACGCTTTCACCTGTGAGGAAAGAAACAGCCTTGACAATGTATCGAGGTAGGAGCGGACAGTGGACGCTGGGATTTCCGCTTCACGTGCGAGCTTCGCCGGAACTAACTCCCCCGCCTGATGTGCTGCGAGTAGTCGCAACAACGATTGCAACCTTCCCGGCTGTGCGCTTTCCCGGGATAGGGTTTCTTCAATCACCGTCACATGTGAAACATAAGACTCGAACCAAGCTCGGCGCATCCGATCTTGCAGCTCTAATGCAACCGGATAGCCGCCCTTCAGCACTTTGTCCACCAAGCCAGCTCGATCTACTTGTTCCGTAGGAACAGAACGCACAGGCAATTCGACGAGCTCATCGAGCCTATCTACAAAGGCGCCGTCACTGACGGTTTCACAAATTTCTTGTTGGCTCAGTGGGTGCAAATGGAGATCAATAATTCTTCCTGCAAGGGAATCCTTCTTACCCACTCCCCGAGCAAAATCTGATGAACCAGTAATGATAAATCGACCTGGCCGGCGGTTCCTATCCACCTCGGCTTTTAACGGCAGTGTGAGCTCGGGAAGCCGCTGAATTTCATCAATAATCAGCGTTGCGTCACCACCTTGCTGCACAAAGGTCATCGGATCCTCTTCCGCTAGTGAGAGAGCAGCGGGATCATCCAGCGTTACATACACAGCACGTTCAAGGCCGAGATGCCTTGTCAACGTCGACTTGCCAACCTGCCGTGCGCCCGTGACGTGGACAACGGGTGAGAAGGTCAATGCTTCTCGGGCAAAACCTTCCATACCGCGTCTAATATACCGTTCCATAAATAGCACTCTACCTGCAGTTGGTCATTCTGCAAGGCTTTGTCCGTCATTCTGCAAGATATTGATCGTCATTCTGCAGTTCTATATCCGTCATTCTGCAGGACTTCCACAGTGCATGTCCGAGCCGGGCGCTAGAGTGTTGTCCATGAACTTCGACGCCACCCGTATGCTCTCCTTCGACCTCGAGACCACCTCCGTAAAGCCCAAAGAAGCCCGCATCGTCACCTCTGCCCTGGTTCGTATCGACGGGCGCGAGGTAGATAAGCGGGAAATGCTCGCTGACCCCGGAGTGGAGATCCCCGAGGAGGCCGCCAAGATCCACGGCATCACTACTGAGAAGGCCCGCGCGGAGGGTCGCCCGCACGACGAAGTCCTCAAGGAGACGGTCGATGCCATCTACCAGGCCTGGGAGGAAGGTCTTACGCTCATTGTCTACAACGCCGCCTACGATCTCTCTGTACTGCGCGCGCTGACCGGGGACTTCACGGTGAACGGCCCAGTATTCGATCCTTTCGTCATCGACCGGGTGAAGGACAAGTGGCGCAAGGGCAAGCGCACCCTGGAGGAGGTCTCTGCCCACTACGGCGTGGAGCTGAGCAACGCGCATGAGGCTACTGCCGACGCCCTCGCGGCCGCCCGCGTCGCTTGGAAGCAGGTGCGCCAGCACTTCCCCGAGCTAGCACAGATGGACACCAACGAGCTCATGGAATACCAGGCCGTCGAGTGGTACAAGGACCGCGAGTCCTTCAAGAAGTACCTGGAAGGACGCGGTCGGGATGCCTCGGATGTCTCCACCGCGTGGCCGATGATTTCTTAACTCCAGTACCCAATCCTCAACTAAGCCTTGCCAGGTTTCTAGATTTCTGGAATTCTAGATTCCATGGACACAACAGTCGAAGCACGCCTCGCCGAGCTTGAAGCGCGCGTCGCCGCGCTCGAGGGGCGCACGAACACTGCCGACGCCAGACCTACACCCACCACCACTGAAGAAGACTCGACCTACTGGCTGGTCGACGCCCTCGCACCCAACGAGCAGCTTCCCGACGGTTCCGTCATCTTTGGCGGCAACATAAACGTCGGCAAGCGCTCGTACGCCTACCAATGGCAGCGCCCCACCACGTTCGTTACCGATGAGAGCTGGGCGGAGAACCTCGAGCGTCTCTCCGCGCTGGCTCATCCCGTCCGCGGCGAAATCCTCCGCCGCCTCCTCGCCGCACCCGCCACCGCCGCCGAGCTTGTCGAAGAAAACATCGTCTCCTCCACCGGCACCGCTTACCACCACTTGAGCGCTCTAACTCATGCGGGCTGGACCACGAAGTCTGGCGGCGAATACTCCATCCGCCCGCCCCGCGTTATTCCCCTGCTCACCATTATCACCGCAAGCGAGGACCATTAATGCGCAAAATTGTCTTAGCCGTCATCACTGCTACTGCCGTTGCCGCCGTCCTGCTTGTCGCAGGCCCACAGAGAATTACGCTGGCACAAGACAAGACTGGCGACGAAAACCTAGCCACCCAGCTGGAACAGCACTCAGAGTCCGGCTTCCACAACCTCACCGCCTTTACCCTCCAGGACGGCAAGGCCACCTTCGCAGGACTGGGCAGCGACGAGCACACGGAGGTCGAAATTGGTTCCGTCACCAAGATGTTTACCGGCGAGCTGGCCCACCAGCTCGTCGAAGAGGGAAAGCTGAGAACTGACACCACTGTGGGCGAGGTCCTTGACGTCGGCGATGCACCCGTCGCTGACGTCACCGTAAGGGAGCTGCTCGACCACACCTCTGGACTACCCGCCGTCGCCAAAGCGAACGTCCTCAGCTTTTTCGCCTCAACGATCACCGGTTCGAATCCCTATGAAGGTGAGACCGTAGAGGACATCGTGGACGCTGCCACGAAGGCCGAGCTAAAGGACCGCGGCGAAGAATCCTATTCCAACCTTGGCTACGGGCTCTTGGGTCATATTTTAGAGACCGCCGCCGGGCAGCCTTATGAGCAGATGCTCAAGGAGCGCATCTTCGAGCCAGCTGGCATGACAGAGACCTACCTCATGACGCCGGGCTCTGTGCCTGCCGACGCTCCACGGGGACTTACCGCCACCGGCCGCCATGCTGAACCCTGGGAGATGGAAGGCTCCGCACCCGCGGGGGCGATCCGCTCCACGGCGAGTGACATGGCCAAATTCGCTGAGTGGTTTATGAAGAACGGCGATATCGACTACGGCTGGCAGCCTCCCAGCAAGGACAATGCTGGGTACTGGCACAACGGCGGCACCTACGGTTACTCGACCATGCTCATCATCGAACCAGAGACCAAGCGCGCCGCCTTCGCCAACAACGATTCCCTTGCCGGCACCGAAGACCTTGCCCAAGCTCTATTCGACGAGCTCGCATCTTAAGGAGTAACCATGTTCCTCACCGTAGCGCTCGCAGTCATCACCGCTTCGGAGCTTTGGGCCGCATGGAAGGCCCTGAGAAAGCCCCATTCCATTGCTCAAAGCATTGGCACCACGACGATTACGATCCTCACCATACTCTTCATCGGCTACGCCATGCCCTGGCATACCTCGGTCAGTTTTGGCTGGTGGTACGCCCTTGTCGCAGCCTGCTCGCTACACATCGGCGCGGTAGCTTGGCAGGCCGTGCAACCATCTAGCGGCACAGACGCTGGTCAAGAAGCTCCCGTACGATAGGACTATGAGCTCCTCCCCTACCTGCACCGTTGAAATCCAGGACGTAGACAGTACAACCATCGCAACCCTTCAGCACCGCGCCGCTACCGCTGGTGTTTCCCTCGAAGACTACGTGCGCAACATCCTCACCAGGGTCGCGTCGTCCCCATTTACCGCAAACAGAAAATCCATCGAAGAAAAGGCGGCCGAACTCTCCCAGCGTGCACCTATCGATGTGAAGGGAGACTTCGACGTCATCGCCGCAATCCGCGCCGGACGAGACACATAGAAGACTAAGGAGATCGTTGGTCTCCCTAGTCGCCGCCCTCAGAAAAGTCTCCCAAATCTCCCGAGTTTAAAAAGTCTCCCAAATCTCCCAATGCTCTAGGATGAGGCTATGTCCCCGCACGAGAATCCCTTCCGCCCCACCTTCGGCGTTCCACCACTATTCTGGGTCGGCCGCACGGCAGTGCTCGACACCTTCCGCGCAGCGCTTGACTCCCAACCAGGCAGCCCGGGCCGCTCGCTCATCATCAGCGGTGCCCGCGGTATCGGCAAGACGGTCTTGCTCAACGAGATAGAAGATATCGCTTCTAGTCGCGGGTGGATCACATTGCGAGCCTCGGGACGCAGCTCCATGGTTGACGAGCTCGTTGACACCACCATCCCGCGCATCATGGACAAGCTGGCCCCGGCGGACAAGCACAAGGTCAACCGTGTCGGCATTGGTGGTGTGGCAACCATCGGCATCCAGCACAACACCGAGGAAGCCTATAAACCCACGCTCAACACCCGCCTGCGCGAGCTTTTAGGCATGCTCAAAGGCACTGGCGTGCTGCTCACCATCGACGAAGTGCAGGACGCAGACGCCGAGAACCTAACTTCCCTGGCCGTGACCTACCAAGACTTGGTGCGCGATGAGCTCGACGTCGCTATTGTCGCCGCGGGCCTTCCACAAGGCGTCAACCGCCTGCTGGACCTGCCGGGTGTAACCTTCCTACGCCGCGCGCAGAAGTTCGTTCTGGGCCCGCTCTCCCCCGCGAACGCCGAGGTGGCCTTCACCGAGACCGCCGCACAGTCCGGGCTCGAGTTCACCGATGATGCGGTTGCAGCGGCGGTGCGCCTGTCGCGCGGCTACCCCTACATGGTGCAGCTGGTGGGCTCACTGGCTTGGGGAAAGGCGCAGCGCGAGGGTGGGAGCAGTATCGAGGAGAGTGACGTCGCAGCGGTGTCAGCCGAGGCTATCTCGGTTTTGGGCGCCCAGGTACACCAGCCCGCTACCCTTTCGCTTCCACCGGCCCAGCGCCTCTTCCTCGAGGCGATGAGCGCGGTCATGGAGGACGGCACGGCAGAAATCAAGAACATCGCCGCGCACCAGGACCGGACGGTGCGCTCCTTGTCGGCCACACGCCAAAGGCTTATCGACGCCGACCTCATCGAACCCACCGCCCATGGCCAACTCCAGTTCGTTATCCCGTATATGGAGGCCTACTTCACCACGACGGATAGCTTGGGGCGAGTTGACTAAAGGTCACCGGCATCGCGAGTGAGGATGCCGGCGGTCTCGGTTGCCGAGCGCAGGGATCTGGCGGAGGCCTTGACGGGATAGACGTCGAAACGGTCGACGAGCAGGTCGCGTGGCATGCCGATGCGGTCGAGGTGCCGGGCCAACGCGATAGCCTCCGCGCGGGCATCGGAACCTTCAATGCCCAGACCAATCCGGTGGCCCGCGTTAAGGTGTTCGCCCAAGCCATCAAGGTGACGCGGGGTCTCCAGACCGCGGAAATCCGTGAGGAAGGTCGTGGCAGCAGGCGCTAGCGACCACAGCGGTGGGGCGTGTAGGTAGTCTGCTTCGAAGGATTGTAGGAGGTCGAGCGCGACCTCATCCGGGACCGCCGGGATGGTATCGAAATCTGTGGTGCCAGGGACGCGGCCGGCGATGATATCGGCAAGCAGGGGCTCGTCGAGCTGGATAGCGACCTCCCCGTGGAAGCGGCGCGCGACATCCGCGGCGTGGACACGGACTCCGTAGAGAAGTGACTCCGCGAGCTCGTTAAAGGCGCCGCGGTCGGTGAGAACGCGGTGGCCGTCGGAAAGCTCAATGCTGGCCGCAAGCGACCACGGGCCGAGTGCTTGCACCTTGACGCGGGGCACGGTTTCGCCCCAGACTTCCTGGACCTCGTCGAGGTCGCGCTCCAAGCGGTCCCACGTGCGGCGGGTCAGCAGCTGCGGGCGCGCCGTCATGCGCCACGAGCGCGGGCCTCGGTCGATGGAGATGGCCTCCAGCATGCCGGCGGTGCGGCCCACCGCATCGGAGCCCAGCCCACGCTCGGGCAGCTGCGGGATGGCAGGAAGTTCGGTCTCCCCCATGATGATGTCCGCGGCCTCCGCGATGGAGGTACCGGGCATGGGGCCAAGGGCGAATCCCGTCATCTCATCTCCTTCCGAATTTTTTCTTTTAATACCGAATCAAAGACTACGGCGACATTTATAATGCAATTCACAAACCACTAAGTCGAAGAGGTAAAGGATACTCCTGTGGCACTTGAACAGTTTTCTGGCTGGACCTTCTATTCTCCTTGCGAGATTCCGAGCGACATTCCGTCAGTTCTCGCAGCCAACGAAAAGCCCATTTGCGCATTTAAAACTGTCCGAGACGCAGCCGTCTTCACTAGCCACCGATTGATTATCCGAGATTCTCAAGGTCTCACTGGAAAGAAAGTCGAAATCTATTCTCTCCCTTACTCCTCCATTAATATGTGGTCGACGGAGAATGCTGGAAAGCTCCTAGACGTAAATGCTGAACTGGAGCTCTGGACACGAGCTGGCCACTTCAAAATCAACATCGGGCCCAAAGTCGATATTCGGGCACTCGATCGACTCATCGCTGACTGTGTGCTTCGCTAAACTACTCGGTCCCGCAGATGGTGCCGGAGCCCAGGACAATATCGCCTAGCTCGTCCGGGCTCGGCAGGTAGAGCACGGCAGCCTGGCCACGAGCCACACCGGAAAGAGGCTCCTTCAGGTCCAGCGTCATGCGGTCGGCTTCACGGTCCACGTGAGCGTAGCAGTGAACGACGGAACCGTGGGCTCGCACCTGCACCTCGCAGTCGAAGTCACCTTCCATCGCTGGGTGCAGGTACTTTAGGCGGTCGGCCTCGATGCGGGTCACGGCCAGGTCTGCGCGCGACCCGACGGTGACGGTGCCGGTGGCCGCGTCGATGTCGGTGACGTAGCGCGGGGAGCCGTCGGCAGTCGGCGTCTTGATGTCCAGGCCCTTGCGCTGGCCGATGGTGTAGTTCCACGCGCCATCGTGTTCCTTGAGTTCGTTGCCCTCGGTGTCCACGATCATGCCTGGGCGCAGGCCGATGGAACGCCCCAGGAAGGCCTGGGTATTGCCGTCCGGGATGAAGCAGATGTCATAGGAGTCCGGCTTGGCCGCCGTGGAGAAACCATGGCGCTTGGCCTCCTCGCGGATTTGCGGCTTCGGGGTATCACCAATCGGGAAGAAGCAGTGGTCCAGCTCCTCCTTGGTAATAACACCCAGCACATAAGACTGGTCCTTGTTCTCATCCAGGGAGCGGCGCATGTAGCCGTCGGCGTCGATAGTGGCATAGTGGCCCGTAGCCACCGCATCGAAGCCCAGCGCCATGCCCTTACGGAGCAGGGCTGCGAACTTGATCTTCTCGTTGCAGCGCAGGCACGGATTCGGGGTCTCGCCGCGGGCATAGGAGTCCACGAAATCACCGATGACGGCTTCCTTGAACTCCTCGGAGAAGTCCCACACGTAGAAAGGAATGCCGAGCTTGTCGCAAATGCGGCGGGCATCGGCGGAGTCCTCCAAGGAGCAGCAACCGCGTGCCTTCTCACGTGTCTGCTGTGCATCCTTGTGCAGGGCCAGGTGCACACCAATGACGTCGTGGCCCGCCTCCACCGCGCGTGCCGCGGCGACCGAGGAATCGACGCCGCCGGACATGGCTACCAATACTCGCATGCTTTCCCCTTCTTCCTTCTTTCGTCCACTTAGGCTAGTCGCGGTGTACCCCATACCCCAACACACTGAACTCACGCTCTATTCCCTAAGCTAAAAGGCATTATGGGAAGAAAGCGCAACAAGACCGATTCAATCGCGGGCACCTACGAGATTTCCACGGGGGAGCTTGTCGTCGAAGCCGACCCCTTCCGCGATGGCGCCTTCATCCTCAACATCAACGGCGTGCCCTCCTCACACCTCATCCCCGAAGACCCACGTACCCTCGAATTCGAGTACATGCGTTGGATTGCCGCTGCGGTGGAGAACCTGGCGCCCGGCAAGCGCCTGCTCCACCTGGGCGGCGGTGGCTGTTCTCTCCCCCGCTACTTCGCAGACCTGTGGCCGGATTCCCACAACACGGTGGTAGAGCTCGACGCGAAACTGGCCGAGCTCATCCGTGAGCTGGCCGATATCCCTGCCGCTCCCCGCGTGAAAATCCGCGCCGGTGAGGCACGCGCGGTGACGGAAGGCTTCCCTCCGAATCGCTTCAACGTCATCATCCGCGACGTCTTCGCCGGCGCCGTCACGCCAAAGCCTCTCACCACCCAAGAGTTCTTCCAGCACGCCCACGCCACCTTGTCACCTGGTGGTCTTTACGTTGCCAACTGCGGTGACCACTCCGACCTGCAAGGGGCGAAGGCAGAACTCGCCGGAATGGCAGAAGTCTTTGCACACGTTGCCGTTATTGCCGACCCTCCCATGCTCAAAGGCCGGCGCTACGGCAACATCATCCTCATCGGCTCAGACACCGAGCTGCCTGTCGACGGCTCCCCGCAAGCCGCCGCGCTTGCTAAACCGCTGCTGTCCGGTGCGGTGCCCGCGCACTTTCGCGACGAGTCCTGGACCCGCCGCTTCTTCAAGGAGGCTAATCCGCGCCACGACGCCCCATCACCGCGTAGCGATTAACGCAGACTATTGAGCAGATCCGCCACTTGCTTGGAGTCGAGATTAGGCACCGCAACGCCTGCGGCGTGACCAGCGCTGCGTGCGGCGCGGTCAGCATTTTCCACGTCCTGCTGGCTGACGTTATCGGCGTCAACGTCCTGGAGGTGCTGCGCGTTATCCAGGAAGATGGCTAGATCGCCGATGCTGGCGTCATTGTTGGCCATGTCCTTGAGGTCATCGGTGCTAATGGCGCCGTCGTTAAGCAGCTTTTCCGCCTGCTCAATGAGTCCGGTCGCATCGACATCGAGCCCCGCGTTCTTGGCGGCATCGGCGACGGCCGGCACGGCCACAGCACCCGCTGCCAGAGCCAGGATTCCAGCGATCAGCACGCCGGCGTCGTCGCCTAGGTCAATACCCGGGATGACCATGTCATCCAAGATGCCGCCGAAGTCGATGTAATTGCCGCCGGAGAAGGACTGCAGCTGTGCCTCAGTACCGTTAAAGAGGTTCATGTCAACATCGGTTTCGATACCGGCAACGCGGCCGCTGCCGGAGCGCTGCCAGAAGGCCAACTTGTCCCAGCCGCCGACTGGGTCCGGCGCGGTGTCCTGGTAGGCGGCCAGCCACAGAGGGTACTCGGAGAAGCGTGTGGAATTGCCCATCTGGCCCATCCAGAAGTATTTGTAGGTGTACAGCATCGGCGTGCGGCCGGTTAAGGTCTTTACCTCAGTCATGAAGGTGTCGATCCACTCCTCCAGCTGAGCAGTGCTCAGGCCCTCATCGACCTCAATGTCGAGCACCGGCGGCAAGGTTTGCGTCGGCACCAGTGCAATCTGGGAGGCAAAGCTGGCCGCCTGCTGCTTGGCGTCACCAGCCGGGCGCGCGTAGTGGTAAGCGCCGACCTTCAGTCCAGCCGCTGCGGCAGCATTGGCATCGCGTACGAAGTGGTTGTTAACAAACCCAACGCCTTCAGTGGCCTTCACAAAGGCATAGGACTGGCCATCAGACTTCACAGCGTCCCAATCGATTCCGCGAAGGGACGCGTGGTTATTTCCGGAGACATCCACACCGGAAGGTGCGGTGGACGGGATGGCAACGGCGGTGGATACGGACAGTGCCACGGCCGCTACGGCAGTAACGGCGGCGGTAACAAGGCGACGTGCATGGCTCATGCGCGCCACACTACCGCTTTAACAACATGAGTAACAGATGCAACACGCGAAACTTTAAACTCGTTTGCCACAGTTTTAACACCGCCACCAACGCCGTCCCGATAAACCGGTGCAGCAAAGGAACGGGCAATGCTTGGCGACGCCCCTCCAAAAGGTCCGGTCATCAGAACTAAGGGCTTCAACAAAGCTGTCAGCAATCGGAAGGCTGGAGCCGCTCCAGTTATGTGTGTCGCTTTTCGACCGGATAAACCTTGTGCTCCGGGTCATACCAGAGCACACGAAACAGGCTTCCTGAGCGGAACCCCCACAACCGGCAGGCACCACTCAGTCTAAAACGGAAGACTCGTTCTTCATTTTGGTCTAGCTGTCGTAGTCGATTCTGCGCAGCTTTACTCAATTCGTTGATTGCGTGATCATGGTTGCGCCGGTGCCCCTGGGCTCCTTCGTTTTCACACTCTGCCCAAGTCTTCTTAGTTAGATCATCAAGGAACTTAAGTAGTTCCACTGTCTCGTTGGCACTCAAATCCCATCGGCGTCCGTCACCATCGCCAGGAACCTCATCTATCTCCCTAGCCGTCCAACGAACTAATTCGTTCTTATATGAGGCATCTTGTGTTGCGCTCACCGGAACCTTTTTATCGTCAGCCGTGGCAACCAGCGGGGGCACGTACTTTCCACCAGCGTTATTCCTTTGGCGCGCAAGCTTCTTTTTCTTACGCTTTCCGCTGCCCATCGTTATGCGCTAGCCGCGGATTGCATGGCACTGTAAAAGTCTTGCATGACCTCTAGGCTGACTTCGTTCGTGGAGGGAGCGCCATCTGCAACGCCCACGCGCGCCTCGCGCCACGGACGTTCATTATGAGACAAATCGCTCAGCTGCTGACCGTTCAAGTGACCATAAGCAGCTAAGACTGCATCAATGGTGTCTTTCTCATCTGCAGTTAACTGAGTAGAGTCACCGGGAAACATGTCAGTGCTCGCGGTGAATTCTCCGCGGTGGCACCTATAAAGGTCACGGCAAACAGGACCGTTAGCCCATGCCTCTATGCGGGAATTGAACAAGGGCTTTTCATCCCACACGAGACTCCATGCTTGGGCGTAGTAAACGAGCTTCTGGAGCTTCATAGTGCTTACACTAGAATCAACGTTTTCCAGAATGTAACGAGCTACATCGTTGACGCGCGCCATATCCAGCTCCTTTCGCCCTTGTCCTGGTGCATGTTTCTACCCTTCACTTTCTATTATCCACCAGACTGCGCGTGCACCAACAGATACACGAGAAGTCTCGTGTGCGTCCCCCCATCAGTGTGGCATAGGCAAAGAGCCTACTCGCTTTACAAACACCACTTGACTCCTTATAACCATACATCTGGCGGACAAATTTGGCTCCCGACTACTTGGAATTCAATCCATCCACAATCCGTACCGTCTCCATGGCCACGCGCACGACTTTCCCAATCAGGTCCACGATGTAGCGCGGATTGCCTACCTCGTCGGCCCAGTCATTGGGGTCGTTGACGATGCCCGAAGCCTTGTCCTTCTTGACCTGGTAGCGGTCAATCAGCCAGGCGACTGCTGAGCGCGAGCCCAACATGTACTCGTCGGCTTCTTCCGGAATGCCGGCGATGGTCACGCGTTTGTTGTAGATCAGCTTCGTCACGTCATTGACGTTCTTGCCCGTCTCCGGATCCTTGCGCTTGGCCCACTTCATCTTGAGCACGCGCCACGTCTCCCGGTCAGCCTCATCACCCGTGACCTGAATGTCTAACGGCCACGGATCCACGGTCTCGTAGTTGACGTGAAGGGACATCAGCTCCTGCCCGGCAGCAGCAAACTTGTCGAACTCCGCACGCGAACTCGGTGTCTCGATATGCGGCAGCATCTTCTTCAGGTCAGCCGCGTACTTCGTGCGGTAGTCAGGGTCGTGCAGCTTGCCGTAGACAAAATGGAAGATGTCATCACCCGTAATGTCTGCACCCAGCGCGTCACGATAGAGAGCCTTGATCTCATCAGTGATGTTGTCCACTCGCACGTAGCCGTCGATGACCTCACCAATCGAACCGTAGACGCTGGCTTCGCCTTGCTTAACGACGCCTCCCTCACCGAACAGCCCACCGTCGTCGGCCTCGACGGCGGCCCAGGTGAAGCGGGGGAAGAATTGGCCGGTGTCCAGGGTGTGCAAGTTTGGTAGCAGGTCAGTTGCGATAAGACCGAAATCATAATGCGATGCAGACCCAGTCAATACAAAGCCAATGTTTCGGTGCTCTGGAGTTGGAAACATGACTGGAAGCTTGTAGGTCATGTCATTGAGCGACTGTTCGAAATACGCCCGTTGCTTGGTAAACGGACGATAAAGCGATCCAAAGACACGATCAGGCTGCACGAGAATTTCGGTATCTTTGGCTGCGAGATTTTTAAGCGTTCGATTCCATGACGCTTTCGTTGTATCTGCGTATTGTGGATGCACTCGCAGGAAAGCCGTTACGTCCTGTTCCTTAGGCTTCGTGTTCCCCTGGTCAGCTAACCATTTATGAAGCAAAGCTGTTGCCTCAGTGTATGTACCAGTCAAGACTCCCAACTTCGAGAGCAGTTGGCCGTCGGTGTGCGCATAAGCCCATGCGTCGCGAGCGGTAGAAAGACCACGAGAGTACACTTCAAAAATCCTTGTCGCGGCACCATTCTTCACGCTAATAGCTGGCCAGTTTTCAAACTCCTCTGATCGTTGGTTCAGCCAGTCGCCTTCCTTATTTGGCACGATCTCCTGCCAATCCAAGTACTCAACATTCGAGTTTTCGACAATCTCAAGCTTCTCATCACGGGTAGCGCCATCGGGGGTCTGTACATAGTGCAGGTTGAAGCCAGTCTTGTTCGGGTCCTTTACTCCGACAAATACAGCGATCGTGGTCTGCGATCCCGCCCCAAAAATCTGGCCTCCCTCTGCTCGCCAATTGGAGTTACGCATATTGCCACGAAGATTAAACACATAGAGATCCGTGAAATCCTCCGCCATCGACAAGCGAACTCCATCGCCGGTGTTGCCATCAATCCATCCACCATTAGAAACGAACGCAACGATGCCTTGGGCACCAATGCGGTCGGTGGCCCAGCGGAAGGCACGTAGGTAGGAGTCGTAGAGCGAGTTCTTATTGGTCGCGGTGGACTTTGCAGCGTAGGTCTCCGCAATCCGCTTATCTAGGCTCGGGTACTTCAGGTTTGCGTTGAGGTCGTTCGCGGACTTCTGCCCTGCGGAGTACGGCGGGTTACCAATCACAACGTTGATGGGTGCTTGCTTCTGGCGCTCAATGGTCTCGTTGTTCTCACGGAAGATGTTGAGGTCTGGGATGTCGCCTTCCTCGTGGATTTGGAAGGTATCGGCCAACGCAATGTTGGTGAAGGGAACGTACTCGGGTGCAGGTTCGCCGTTGCGCAGGGCTGCCTCTTCGCGCAGGGCGTTGTAGGTGGTCTCAATGTTCACCGCTGAGACGTAATAGGCCAGCAACATGGTCTCGGTTGCGAAGAGCTCATTGGCGTACTTGCGGGCGAGGTCTTCCGGTTTGATGAGTCCGGACTGCAGGAGGCGAACAGTGAAAGTAGAGGTGCCCGCGAAGGGGTCGAGGATGCACACTCCCTCATCGGTCAATCCCTTGCCAAAGTGCTTCTTGGATACATCGTCGGCAGCACGCAGGATGAAATCGACAATCTCGACTGGGGTGTAAACGATGCCGAGAGCCTCGGATTGCTTCTTGAAGGCTTTGCGGAAGAAGCGCTCGTAAAGCTCCTTGATGACCTGCTGCTTGCCGGAGGCAGAGTTCACCTCGGAAGCACGGATGCGGACGGACTCGTAGAACTTCTCTAGGGACTCGGTTTCGGTATCGAGGTTCGCCTTAGACACGGCCTTGACCATCTTCTCCATCACTTGGGCCACGGGGTTGTGGGTGATGAAGTCATGATTCTCAAACAGCGCGTTGAAGACCGGTGCTGTAATGAGATGCTGCGAGAGCATCGAGATGGCGTCTTCTTCGCTGATGCCATCGTTGAGGTTGTTGCGCAGGCCTTCCACGAAGCTGTCGAATTCGGTGCGGAGGGAGCCATCGGCGCCGTTGAGAAGCGCCTTGATGCGGGTGATTTGGTTCTCCGCGATGGTGGCGACATCGTCGGCCCAGTCCTCCCAATAGGTGCGGGTGCCGACCTTATCCACCAGTTTGGTGTAGATGGCTTCTTGCCACTGTTCCAGAGAGAACAGGGCGATCTGCTGGGTCACCGTCGAATTATCAGCCAGCGGCTCAGGGGACTTTGTTTCATCCGCTTCCTTGAGCTTCTCAGTGTCGCTCTTCTCGTCATCCCCTGGCACGTGGACGACGTCGATGGGTAGGTCTTCTTGACCCGCCGTGCCGTTCAGAGCGATGGAATTAATCTTCGCATTGAAGCGGTCATCGTGGGCGCGCAGCGCGTTGAGGATCTGCCAGACCACCTTGAAGCGCTGGTTATCGTCGAGCGCTTTTGCCGGGGAGACATTGCTGGCAACGGCCACGGGCAGGATGATGTAGCCGTAATCCTTGCCTTCGGACTTGCGCATGACACGGCCGACGGACTGGACCACGTCCACCATGGAGTTGCGGGGGTTGAAGAAGATAACGGCGTCCAGCGCCGGGACGTCTACGCCCTCAGAAAGACAGCGCGCATTGGTGAGCATGCGCGACTGTTGCCCCCCCCCCTGAAGGAGCCTCAAGCCAGGAAAGCTTGGTGCCTCGTTCCATGGCGTTCATGCCACCGTCCACGTGCTGGGCGGCAACGTGGAGGTCGACGTTGGTCAGGGAGACGTCGTTAAGCACTGCTTTTTCTTTGAGCAGTTCCTGGTGGGTACCGATGAGTGATGGGTAGGTCTCCGCAATGAGCTGGGAGGTCTTGATGTCCTTGGCAAAGGCCACGGCGCGCTGCATGGGCTGGGCGTCTTCCTCAAAGCCGCCCTTCTTGCCCTGCAATTCACCGGAGCGCTTGGCCAAGCCGTTCCAGGCACCAATCATGGCGGAGGCGAGTGAAAGGTTGACCTGGTTGTTCTCACTGTGGGCCATGGCTTGGGCGGCCACGGATTCATCCACGGTCATGACAAGCACCTTGTAGTCAGTAAGCAGCCCCTTGTCCACGGCTTCGCCAAAGCCGAGGCGGAAGAACTCTGGTCCGTAGATGGCTTCATCATCCATAGAGGCCAGCTCCGCGGAGTGCTCTTCGGCCTTGCCCTTGACGGCTTCGTCATAAAGGCGCGGGGTGGCTGTCATGTAGAGGCGCTTGGCTGCCTTGATGTAGTCGGCATCGTGGACGCGGACAAAGTTGCTGGCGTCCTCACCGGCCAAGGTGATGCCGGTGGTGCGGTGGGCTTCATCGCAGATGACGAGGTCGAAATCATCGAGGCCTACCTGCTGGGCATCTTGTACTGCCTGGATGGACTGGTAGGTGGAGAAGACGATATTGAGGCCCTTGGCGCGCTTGCCGGATTCAAAGCGCGTGGTGATGTCCTTGCCTTCGGTGGAAACTGGGACCTCAAGGTCATAGACGGCGATGTCCTCGGCCTTCTTGGAGACCTTGCTGTCGGAGCACACCGCGAAGGCGCGCATGTCGAGGCGGCCCTGGGCGGTCCACTCCTTCAAGGTTTGGGAGAGCAAGGAGATGGACGGCACGAGGAAGAGAATCCGGGCCTTGCCGCCGTTGTCCTCAGCGACGCGTTCCGCCAGGCGCAGGGCGGTGAAGGTTTTTCCGGTGCCGCAGGCCATGATGAGCTTGCCGCGGTCATGGGTCTTGAATCCTTCGATGGCTTTGTCGATGGCCGCCTGCTGGTGTGGGCGGGGTTCAAAGGTCTCGCGCTGGGAGAGGTTGATCTGGATGGTTTTATCGCGCACTTCCGAGCCAGGGAAGGCCACGTCCCAGTTGATGGGTGATTCCGCGATGGCGGAGATGCCAATGCGGCTGGTTGGAATGATCTGGTTGGCCAGCGCATCTTCTGCATGGGAGGACCAGTGGTCCGTGGTGGAAATAATCAGGCGGCTGCCGAAGTGCTGGCGGCCTTCTTCCGTTTGGAAGGAATGACCAGAGGCTTCGAAGAAGGAATCCAGGTGGGACTTCTGAATGCGCGCCTTAGAGTCATAGAACTTGCACTGGATGGCGGTCCACGTGCCGTCATCCACGCGGCGGGCCACCAAGTCGATGCCGGTGTCAGCCTTGCCGCCGTTGTAGCGCCAATCCGTCCAGCGGCAGACCTCATCGAACTGGTTCTTTAAGGTCGGGTCGGTCTTGAAATAGTTGACCATCAGCTTCTCAAAGGCAATGCCGTACTTTGCCTTCGGTTGGTTTTCGCGCAGCTGGTCTAGGACCTCAGAGAACTTCGACATGAGAACATTGTGCCCGAAGGTGTGCACGAGGTTCTGTCAACACACTGGTCTTAGCGTGGATCTGCTTTGCTGGGTTCCGTTGCGCTTTGCTCCGCTTTGGCTTGTTTACGCTCAGCCAGCCAGGTCTTCACAGCTCGGGCGGCGTCGGCTGCGCGCATGTCGGGCACATAGGCGTGAACGACGGCGAGTCCAATGGCGGGCAGTGCCAGCTCATCGTTGTAGGCCAGGTACCACTTGTGCTCTTCCGGCTGGAACTTGCGTTTGGAGGCAGCCAAGCTGCGGAAGCCGTAGAGGGGTTCCATTTCTTCGCCGAGGCGGGTGAGGAGGGCGTCGAGAAGCCCGGGTTCCTCTGGTGTACCTGACAGGGGCGCGCCGGAGAGCGAAATCCAGGCGCAGCCTTCGCCGGCGGCGATGATCATAGCCTCAGAGATGAGTAGCTCGATTGCCCCCTTGAAGCCGTGGTCGGCGCGGCGCATGACGTCGAGGGTGTAGCCCACCACGCTTCCGTTCTCACGAACAGGGAGCCAAGATGTCACGCCGTGCAGCGTGCCGTCCTCCCCCAGCGCGAGCAGTAGCTTGGTGCCTTCCTCCCGCAGCTCGTTAACACCGCCCAAAGTAAAGCCCATCTCTGGGAGAGCTTTGTCAGAGACCCATTCTTCGGAGAGCTCGGCAATTTTGTTGCGGGTGGCAAGATCGAGGTCCTTCCACTCCGTCCACAGCGTGGTGACGCCCTCTTTGCCGGCCTTGTTGCGGGCGGTGCGAATGTTCTGGAATTTCTTGCCTTTGAACTCCGTGTTAGAGGTGTCCAGGACGGCCTCCTCAGCTACTTCGAGGCGGCGGAAGCCGGGACGGGTAAAGCTTTCCCGTACCGAGTACCAGGCCGGGCGCCAGCCTTGTTCGCGGGCGAATTCTTCGAAGGCCGCTGCGGTGGCCTGCGGGTCATTGCCCGCCGGCTCGCCGAGGCTGAGTGCAATGCCGTTGTGGACGCGGTAGGCCACGTAGTTGCTGTCGTTAAAGAAGTAGCGGTTCCCCTTCCACAGGGTCATAGCGGAGAGGTGGTCACCACTGCCCTGCTCCAGGATGGCGCGAGCGTGGTCACGAACCTCAGCGGCCTCGGGGTTCGCAGGAGTAGCGAACATGCGATAGACCACCCAGGAGGTGTACATCCAGAACAGAGTGCCGACCCACTCGTAGAAAGCCCACGTCAACCAGGTGGTCGGCGCGAGCTTGAGCGGAAGTAGCGTAGCCACGACTGGCGGGACATAGCGCAGAGGGAGTTCGGCCAGGATCGATCCGGCAGTGGCTGTCTCGACGAAGCCGTCCTTGAAAAGTAGTGCGCCAACGCCCCAAAGAGCGGCCGTGATGACAAAGGCAGCTGCGATCTTTCCTGCGGCTCGGCCCAGCGCGCGCACACTTTCGTGGATGTGGAACACGCGGCGGTTCCAGATGAGCACGACGAAGCAGGTGGCCCAGGGCAGGACCACAGCGGCGAGATTCACGCCGTAGAGCACAAGGCCTTCTTGGCTAAAGTCCCACAGCTGAGCTAGAAGCACAGCGATGACGAGTACCTGGGTAAGGACGGATAGCAACCACGCAAGACGGCGTCCGCGGATGAGGCCGAAGCACAGTACGAGTTGGATGATGAGCGGCATGACGCTGGCGATGGCCGGACCCACGCCGTGGACGCGGGCGAAATCAAGGGCAGCTTGGCAGGCCTGGCTTGTGGGGTCAGCCTGGCAGATCTCAGTGGCGTGATAAGCAGCAGAGTTGAAGGACCACATCAGCCGGGTGACTGGGCTGAAGGGCCCTTCCGCCAGTGGGTCGAGCGCCACGAAGGCTGGGCCGATGGCTACCACTCCCACGATGAGCGCGGTGAGAACTCGGCGCTCCGGCACCGAGGCACGATGGAAAGCGGCTGGGCGCTCCGCGCTCGTGCGGGGCACAAAGACACTCCATGCGATACCGGCCGCGATGGACAGCACCGAGGCGCTCACGCCGAGGACATCGCTCAAAGTACCGCCATACAGGGCCATGGTGAGCGTCAGGGCGAGGATGCTGAGGCGTACGCGGCGCTGCCAGAGGCGCGGCATCCACGCAGAAGCGAAGCCGGCTGTGCCCACTATGAAACCGATGGGTGATAAATCAGTGGAGCTCAGAAGATCATCACCCCAGCGGTTGAGGCCGATTTCTTCGATCCCGTGGGCGGCCACATAGGCCACGGGAACGGAGATAAGCTGCGCGGCAATACCAACGGCAAGTGTCCGCACGGAGCCCAACCGGTATTCCGAAGGAAGAACGAAAGCTAGGGCCATGAGGGTGAGTGCCACAACTGCGCCGAAAGTACGGCCGGTCAGGCCGATCGTTTGCGTAATGCCCGCCAGCCCTGGAACCGCGTAGGTCACGATGATCAATACCCACATCAGAAGGATCAACACCCACGTCACCGGAATGCGCCGCGCGAGGTGTCGGAGGTTGTTAGCGCTGAAGATCTGCATCTTGTACTCCATCGAAAGAATCGGTGAGGTCTGCCAGCCCGCCCCGGCGGGCAACCCAGGCAAATACTTCGCGCAGGGCGGGACGCCACACCTCGAAGGAATGGCCGCCCGGGCGGGAAGTGTAGTAGGTGGCCATGCCGGCGCCTCGTGCGGCGTCGTTCAGTTGGCCGAGCGCTTTCACCGCAGCAGTATCCCGGTTACCGGCGATGAAGATGGCCTGGTGATCGGGGTACTTTTTCGTCGCCAGCAGGTGTGCAGGATTAGCGGCTTGGTAGGCGGCTTCATCGCCACCATAGAACTTGGACACGGTGGCGGCGTGGTTTCCAATAGTGGGTTCGGCCTCGCCGGAGATGTCCACTGCCTGGCCATAGGCTTCGGGATGATTGGTGAGGATCTGTAGTGAACACGTCCCTCCGTATGACAAACCAGCGACGGTCCAATGTTGTTGATTCTCGTCGACACGGAAAGCGGTCTTGATTCCTGTCGGCACGTCGGTCGTTAGGTAGGTCATGACCTTGGCCACGGAGGTGTCCGCGCAGATGGGGTTGGCGGTCTCACTGCCGGTGGCATCGACCGCCACGACGATGGGGCTTAGTCCCCCATTGGCGCGTTGGAAGGCATCGGCGGTTTCGGCCGCCTCGCCGGAGCCGAACCACTGCTCCGGACCACCCGGGTTGCCGTGGAGCAGGACTAGAACGGGAAGGTTTATATCCTTTTTGCTCCAATAGGCCGGCGGGATGTAGGCAATGGCCTGGCGCGCGCTGAACCCTGAGATGGCACCCGGAAGATCCACGTGCACAATCGCAGCGGAATCCGAGGATTTCATGGCCTTGAATTGGCTGTAGTCCATCTCTTGGGCCACCGGCGTGGGATCGAGCGAGGCGATGTCCGGATAGGACTGGTACTCCATATTGGCCAGACCGGCTACCGCAAGTGCCGAGAATGCCGCAATCACGGCCATGAGGACTCGTCGGCCCGCATGGTGAATGAGGGAGATGAGCGCTGCAATGGGGACAAGCCCGGCAACAAAGAGGTAGAACGGGACGTCCCAGTGCTTGAGCACGAAGAATGCTACGGTGGCAATGACTGCGGCGAGAAGGAAGGACACGACATCGCGTTTGCGCAGGCGCCACGCAATGAGCAGCGCACTGATGACCAAGATAGCAATGTAGATCCCACCGTTCACGGGGTCCGTCAGCGGTAGGCCTAGCACAGACTGGATGAAGTTATTCACGGATTAAACATAGACCCACGCCGTGGCGAAAGCGCTGTAGTCTCCCTGTGAATATGCCCGAATAGCTGTGATCTTGATTGAATACTTGCGCTAAACCGAACGAGCGCGACGAATGATCTCCGGAAGCTCCGCCAGAACCACGTCAATGTCCTCGTCGGTGGTGAGGCGTCCCAGGCTAAAGCGCAGGGAGCCGCGTCCGTGTTCCTCATCGATGCCCATGGCTTCGAGCACGTGGGACATGCGGTTAACGCCCGCGTGGCAGGCGGAGCCGGCGGAGGCTTCGATGCCGGAGGCGTCGAGAAGCATGATGAGGCTGTCACCATCCGTGCCCGGGAAGGACACGTGGAGGTGGGAGGCCAAGGTGGGCTCGACGGAGTTGATGATGACGTTGTCGATGCTGGACTCGATGCCGGCCTTGAGCTTGTCACGGAGTGCGCTCAGGCGAGCGGTCTCCTGCTCCATGTCCGCGACAGATTCACGCAGGGCCGCGGCGAGTGCGCTCGCGCTGGCCACGTCCACGGTGCCGGGGCGGATGCCGCGCTCCTGGCCGCCGCCGAAGGCAATGGGTTGAGGCGCCGGGGTGCGGCGCGCGAGCAGCAGGCCGATGCCGCGCGGGCCACCGAACTTGTGGGCGCTGGCCGCGAGCGTCGTAGCGCCCAGCTCGTGGAAGTTGATGGGCAGCTTGCCGGCGACCTGCACTGCATCGATGTGCACCGGGGTGTTCTGCGCAGCGGCGCGCTGGGTAATATCCGCGACCGGCTGAATGGCGCCGGTCTCGTTGTTGGCCCACATGCAGGTGGCCACCGCGGCAGAGGTATCCAGGGCGCTTAAGTCGCTGACGTGGCCGGTGGAATCGACTGGGAGCAGCTCCACAGTGGCGCCGTGCTCAGTCTGGAGCTTCTCCACGGTTTCGAGCACGGCGGGGTGCTCGATGGGGGTCGAGATGATGTGCGGTGTCGTATCCGACCCCGCACGGAAAAGGCCCTGAATGGCGATGTTGTCCGCCTCCGTGCCGGAAGAGGTAAAGACTACCTCGATGGGTTCGCAGCCGAGCAGCTCGGCGACGGTCTCGCGGGCGTCATCCAACACGGAGCGCGCCTTGCGCCCGGAGCCATAAGCCGAGCCGGGGTTCAGGGACCCGGCGGCGTCGACCCAGGCGTCGATGGCGCACTGGCGCATGGGTTGGGTGGCTGCATAATCGAGGTAGCGAGGCATTAGTTGCCGGCCCCCTTGCGGGACTCAAGCTCGGTGACCAGCGCCGGGGCGATCTCGTGAAGGTCGCCCACCACGCCGAGGTCGGCGATCTGGAAGAACGGCTCGTCCTGATCCTGGTTGACCACAACGATGGTCTCCGAGGTCTGCATGCCGGAGGTGTGCTGGATTGCACCGGAAATACCCAGGCCGATGTAGAGCTTCGGGGAGACGGTCACGCCGGTCTGGCCCACCTGGTGGGCCGGGTCGTAGAAACCCTCATCCACGGCGTCGCGGGTAGCGCCGACGGCGCCACCGAGGACGTCGGCAAGCGGCTCCACCACGTCGGCGAATTTGTCGCCCACGCCGCGGCCGCCGGCGACGACGACCTTCGCGGAGGTCAGCTCCGGGCGGGCGGTCTTCTCTGCCGGGGTGAAGGAGGTGACGGTGACGTCCTTAGCGGTGGCGGCGGGCAGCTCGAAGGGAGCCGGTGCCGCAGTGACCGGCTGAGGTTCAGCAGCCACGGAGCCCGGGCGCAGGGTGTAGACCACGGAGCCGGTGGCCGTGGAGGAGGTCTCGTAGGAGCCACCGAAGATGGTGTGGTGTGCGAAGCCATCAGCATTGATGCCGTCGACGTTGACCAGGGCGCCCGAGCCCAGGCGGGCGGCGAGGCGGCCGGCGATCTCGTTGTTGGTCGGGGTGGCGGCCAGCACGATGGGCGCCGGGTTGTTGGCGGCCAGGGCGTGGAGGGCGTCGACCTCCGGGGTGACGATGCGCTGCTCATAGTCCGCAGCGGTGGCCTGGACTACCTGGGCGGCGCCCAAGTTGCCCAGCTCGGCGTCGAAGGAAGCTGCGGTGGCGGCGTCCTTGGCCACGACCACGGCGGAGACGGTACCGAGTGCGCGGGCGGCGGTAATCAGCTCGCCGGTAACGGGGCTGAGCTGCTCTGCTTCGTGCTCAACTAGGACATAAACGTGAGACATGTGTTTTCTCCTTTAACCCTCGATGAGATTCTTGGCGGCCAGGAAGTCCGCGACCTTGGCGGCAGCCACGGCTGGATCAGGATCGGTGATGACCTCACCGGCGGTGCGGGCCGGGCGCTGCGCTGAGGCGGTCACCGTGGTGGTGGACGGCACGCCGTCGATGCCCAGGTCCGCCACGGCGAGCGTGGTGACCTCAGCCTTCTTGGCGGCCATCAGGCCCTTGAAGTTGGGGAAGCGCGGCTTGTCGGCCTTATCCGTAAAGGACAGAATGGCCGGCAGGTTGGCCTCAAGTTCCCAATGGCCGTGGGCGTCCTCGCGGGTGCCGGTGGCGGTGGCGCCGGCCAGGGAGGCTGCCTTGAGCTCCGTGAGCGCGGGCAGCTGGCGGTACTCGGCCAAGAGCCCAGCGAGAAGGCCGGTGGAGGCGTCCGAGGAGTTGTTGCCCAGGGTGATGACCTGGACCTCACCGAATTTCTCAGCCACCTTGTTGATCGCGGCGTTAAGAACCCAGGCGGTGGCCAGGGCGTCGGCGCCGGCGAGGGCGTCGTCCGTCACGTGCACGGCGTGATCCGCGCCCATGGCCAGGGCCTTGCGCAGAGCCTCGTCGGCTGCCGCCGGGCCCATGGTAAGCGCCACGACCTCATAGCCGGCATCAGCGTTATCGTCGCGCAGGCGCAGGGCCTGTTCGACGGAGTACTCGTTGACCTCATCGATGACGTTATCCACCGAGGTGCGGTCCAACGTGTGGTCCGCCTCGAGGGTCTTCGTTGACCACGTATCCGGTACGTGCTTGACCAGAGCCACAATGACTGGCATGTGGGCACTTCCCCTTCCGTAAATTTTGAAACTATTAGGGTGCGTAATTACCTTCGGACGATACTACTCGCGGTCCACACAACACCGCGACTCCCTTCGCACCAATGCGCGTGACCACGAGGGTTTTGGCCGTTGAACCCTTAAGCTTGAGCTTCTTGCGCAACTGATCCGGGTTCACGTCTTGCCCGCGTACCAGGATTTCCAGCGAGCCAACATCATGGGCAACCATGGCCGCCTTGAGCTTCTTCATGGGGACCAACTCGATGAATTCAAATCCGGAGGTGCCGTGAGGCAGGCGGTCACCAGTGAGGTAGGCAATGCGCGGGTCCAGCTGGTGCAGGCCTTCCCGCGCGGCGTAGTGGCGCACCAGCCCGGCGCGCACGATGGCGCCGTCGGGGTCGATGAGAAAGCGGCCGATGGGGCCGGCGTCGGGAAGCTCGTGCTCTGCGATGCCGTCATCAATGACGTCCGTGGTCACTCCTTCGGGCGTGGTGTTGAGGACCACTGCCCTCTTCCCCGTTCCCAGGCCCGGGGTGTACAGGCAGGTTTCCTTCACCCCGCCGTCGAGGCTGACCACGCAGGCCAGACCTTCCCATTCGGAGTGGTCGATTCCCGGCGCGCATTTGATGGCCATCTCACCGTGGGTGTCCAGCAGATCTGCCGGTGGTGGTAGCAGTTGGTCAAGCCGGGTGATGCGGTTGCCGCCTTGGCGCCGGGCGGGATCGGCGATGCAGACCTGGGCGGTCGTCGTTGTTGTCAGCGCATCTGCGCGAAAGACGGGATGCTCAATGTTGTGCCGCGCCATGGCCACGCGCGAGGCATCCAGGTCGCTGCCCACATAAGCACCGGGGCGATAAGCCTGCCCCTCGGTGCCGATGGAGCAGGTGAGGTCGTGGACTAAGTCCACGTTGCGCTCCTGGAGGAATTGCGCGCGGTAAGCCGCCACCGCGGGTGGAGTGGCCTGTTGTGCAGAGTCGTGGTCCATAAGCCAGTCTTGCGGCAGCTTTCCGGAGCTGCGGGCTTGAATGAGCTCGGCTACGGCGCGCCCATAATCACCGAACTGGGCCTGCAGCTTGGCGACGTCCCTCAGGTGCGCCTTCTTTGTTCCCTCCAGGTCCGCCGCGGCGGCGTCGATGGCGGCTGCATTCTCGCGCAGAAAGGCGACTTCGTCCAGGGTGTAGCTCATGGTGTGCTTTTCTAGATGCGGTTGACGGGGAATGTGGTGAAGTACTCGCGGTAGCGTTCATCGTCCCGGGGATCCCCGATGATGGGGCGCAGATCGGAGAAGGAGGCATCGTCCAAGACTTCCTTGACGCTGGAATAGGACGTGAGGCGCTTGAGCTGCGCCCAGGTGGGGATGGCTAGGCGTACCAGCCCGGCGCGCCAGCCGTCGAGAACCAGTTGTGGATCGAACCAACCGGCGTCATCGGCCTCCCCTGTTTCGCCATCCGGTTCTTGGCCCTCGGGAAGCACACCGATGAAGAAGAAGGTGTCGAACCAGTGGTCATTGTCCTCACCTGCCCAGCGGGACCAGGGAAGGAACATGTCGGCGTCGACACGCATGCCGTTGTGTTCCAGGAATTCGGTAAAAGAAATCTCGTGGGATTCCAGTAGCTCGCGCTCGCGGTGATAGCGCGAGGCATCGGAGACTAGGCCGTCTTCGCGGATGGCCAGCAGCGTACCGGCCTCTTCGAAGAGTTCCCGGGCCGCGGCGAAGACAAGGGCGTGGGCCTTGTACTTGGTGACACCCATGCGGCGTGCCATGGACACCACTGAGCGGCCTGCCCACAGTTCGCCGGAGTCCCAGGTGCGGGGTGGGAAGTCACGCGGGTCTACCCCGCCGCCGGGAAACACGACGTGGCCGGGGTAATTGCGCATGGTGCGCACGCGTTCCTGGATCCACACGCGCAGACCCTCTGCGGTATCGCGCAACAGGAGGACGGTAGCGGCCAAGCGTGCCCCATTGAAGCCGGTGGTTTCGCCAGGGTCGATGGCATCAAGGCTGTCGTGGATGGACTGGCTCATGCAACTTTCCGTGTCCGCGAAGGAGCAGAATTCTTGAGGTGAACTAAAGATTAGCGGGTGCGCCGGGCGAAGTACCGCTCCCCAATGCGGTCCACCTGGATGGGTTGGTGGAAGGCCTTGGAGAGGTTTTCCGACGTCAGGACAGAATTAATGAGTCCTTTGGCCACGACCTTACCCTCATCCAGGAGCATCGCATGCGTAAACCCGTAAGGTATTTCCTCCACGTGGTGGGTGATCATGACAATCGCCGGGGCATCCGCATCGAGCGCTAGGTCCCCGAGGTAGCCCACCAGGTCCTCGCGTCCACCCAAGTCCATGCCGGCGGAGGGCTCATCCAGGATAAGCAGCTCCGGGTTGGCCATGAGCGCGCGGGCGAGGATGACGCGCTTCTTCTCGCCTTCGGAAAGGGTGCCCCAGGTGCGCTTGGCCAAGTGGGATGCGCCGACCTGAGCCAGGATGTCATCGGCGCGGGAGAAATCCATGTCTTGGTAGTCCTCACGCCAGCGGCCGAGCACGGCATAGCCGGCGGAGACCACGAGGTCATCGACGCGCTCATTGTCCGGGATTCGGTGTTGGACGGCGGCGGAGGAAATGCCGATGGCGGCGCGCAGATCGCGCATATCCGTCTTACCTAGGCGCTCTCCCATCAGGTATGCCACGCCGGCGGAGGGAAACTCTTCGGCGGCGGCCATCCGCACCAGCGAGGTCTTGCCCGCACCGTTGGGGCCGATGATGACCCAGCGTTCGTCGAGCTCCACCTGCCAGTCGATGGGCCCCACCAGCGTGCGCCCACCCCGTCGCAGTTCGACGCCGCGGAAGTCAATCAACCAATCTTCGTCGGTGTCCATAAGTTCAGGGTTTTGCTGGCTTTGTTGCTCTGGAGTGTTCACACGCACCATTGTGGCCGAAACCTTCCGCCCCCGGTGAAACTGACACAGCCTTCCCCGGTGAAACTGCCACAGCTGCATTATTCTATGGGCATGACTCAACGCCTTGGTATCGACGATGTCCGCCCCTCCCTCTCCGGTAATGCAGCCTCGAAGGCCGTTGTCGGAGAGGTCGTTCCTGTTACCGCGCTGGTGTGGCGTGAGGGCCACGATGCCGTCGCCGCGACGCTGTCGGTGTGGAACACTGACTCCCCGTCCACTTCTGCCGTGACCATGACGGTGGATCCGGAGAACCCGGATCGGGTCCACGGCGTGTTTAGCCCGGCCACCGCCGGCCGCTGGTTTTTCCGCGTCGATGCCTGGTCCGATCCGATGTCCACCTGGCGCAACGCGGTGGTCAAGAAGATGGAGGCCGGTCAATCCGCACAGGAGCTCAGCAACGATCTCTTGCACGGCGCCGAGCTCTTCGAGGAGGCGGCAATCCAATGCCCGAGCGACAAGGCGGATCTGCTCTTTAAGGCGGCGAAGGAGCTGAAGGATGAAACGGGGGACGTCGACAAGCGCGTGCGCACCGCGCTGTCCGACGAGGTCGCGGACGTCCTCCACCACCACCCCCTGCGGCACCTGCTGGTGGAGGGTGACATTCACGAGGTCCTCGTGGAACGCCGCGAAGCCCTCTACAGCTCCTGGTACGAGCTCTTCCCACGCTCCACCGGCGGTTGGGATGCCGAGGGCAACCCCGTGCACGGCACGTTTAAGACCACGGCACAGGCACTCGAGCGAGTGGCAGCCATGGGTTTCGATACCGTTTACTTCCCACCCATCCACCCCATTGGCAAGGTGCACCGCAAGGGCCGCAACAATTCGGTGGTGGCTGAGCCCGATGATGTGGGCTCGCCGTGGGCCATCCAAGATCACTCCACCACGCACCCGGACCTGGGCACCATGGAGGACTTCAAGGAGCTGGTCAAGAAGGCCGCCGACTTGGGCCTGGAGGTGGCCCTGGACCTGGCTCTGCAGGCCTCCCCGGACCACCCGTGGGCTAAGACCAACCCGGAATTTTTCACCGTCCTGGCCGATGGCACCATTGCCTACGCGGAGAACCCGCCGAAGAAGTACCAGGACATCTACCCGCTGAACTTCGATAACGACCCGGATGCCATCTACGCGGAAATCTATCGCATCGTCATGATCTGGATCGAGGCCGGCGTGCATACGTTCCGCGTGGACAACCCGCACACCAAACCAGCTAACTTCTGGAACTGGCTGATTTCCAAGGTGCATGTGACTCACCCGGAGGTCATCTTCCTCGCCGAGGCCTTCACCCGCGCTCCGCGCCTGTTCGGCCTGGCCAAGGCAGGATTTACGCAGTCCTATACCTACTTCACGTGGCAGACCTCCAAGCACGAGCTCACCGAATTCGCGCAGATGCACGTGGAGCAGGCCGATATCTGCCGCCCCAACCTCTTTGTCAATACCCCGGATATTCTCCACGAATCCCTGCAGACCGGTGGGCGCGCCATGTTCGCCATTCGCGCTACGCTGGCTGCGACTCTCTCCCCGCTGTGGGGCGTGTACTCGGGCTTCGAGCTCTACGAGCACCAGGCCGTCAAGCCGGGCAGCGAGGAGTACCTCGACTCGGAGAAGTACGAGCTGCGCCCGCGCGACTTCCAGGCCGCTGTCAAGTCCGGTGACTCCCTGGAATCCTATATCCGGCTGCTCAACCTCATCCGCCGCGAAAACCCGGCCCTCCAGCAGCTGCGCACGCTGCGCTTCCACAACACGGATAACGAGGCCATCATCGCCTACTCCAAGGCCGATCCTGCTACCGGCAACGTAGTGCTCGTGGTGGTCAACCTGGATCCGCGCAACGCGCAGGAGGCCACGGTCTTTGTGGATCTGGCCGCCGTGGGCCGCCACCCGGGTGAACACTTCACGGTGCAGGACACCATCAGTGGTGCCGCCTACGAGTGGTCCGACCGCAACTTCGTGCGCCTGGAGCCGCTGCGTGACGTCGCCCACATCTTCATCCTCCCGCCAGCCCACCATGACCTGCAGGAGCGCATTGCCTGGCGCCGAGTGAACGACTACCGCGCCTAGGTTCTTAGGCCCCTGAAACCCCACGCTGAACCAGTACCCCCTTCATGGGTAGCGCGGGGTTTCTTTTCTGCCCCGCGAGCGGGTGTTGTTCGGTAATTTGGTCTTTATGAACATCCCGGCCTCAGACCTCGAACGCCTTAACAACTGCCGCCACCACGCGCCCCATGATTTTTATGGCTGGCACGACGGAACCGTCCGCACTCGCCGCCCCGGTGCCGAAGCCGTCGAGCTCGTCACCGCTTCCGGCACCACCGCGATGCGCGCGGTTGGGGATGATATCTGGGAGGCCCCGCTTACCGAAGAAGCAGACTACCGTCTGCGCATCACCTACCCGGGCCAGCCCGCCATCGAGGTAGCGGACGGTTATCACTTCCTGCCCACCCTGGGCACCCTGGATCAGCACCTCATCGGCGAGGGCCGCCACGAGCGCCTCTGGGAAGTACTGGGCGCAAATCTCAAGAGCTACACCACCGACCTGGGAGTAGTCGAGGGCACGGCCTTTGCTGTGTGGGCGCCCAACGCGGAGGGCGTGGCCGTGGTCGGTGACTTCTGCGGCTGGAACCCTACCCAGTACCCCATGCGCAGCCTCGGCTCCACGGGCATTTGGGAGGTCTTCATCCCCGGTGTGGGCGAAGGCGAGCGCTATAAGTTTGCGGTCCACGGCAAGAACTCCCCGCGCATTGATAAGGCGGATCCCCTGGCCAAGCGCACCATTGCCCCGCCGGAAACCGCCTCCGTGGTGGCGCGCTCCAGCTTCGAGTGGAGCGATGAGGAGTGGATGAGCAAACGCACCGGAGACCTCGACGTCCCGATGAGCGTCTACGAGCTCCACGTCGGCTCCTGGAAGGTAGGCGCCAACTACAGCAGCTTGCGTGAGGAGCTCATCCCTTACCTGGTTGAACACGGTTTTACCCACGTGGAGCTGCTGCCCGTGGCCGAGCACCCCTTCGGCGGTTCCTGGGGCTATCAGGTCTCCGGCTACTACGCTCCCTCGGCGCGCTGGGGCTCTCCGGATGAGCTGCGCGCGCTTATCGACGAATTGCATAACGCTGGCATCGGTGTCTTCATCGACTGGGTGCCCGCGCACTTCCCCAAGGACGAATGGGCGCTGGGCCGCTTCGATGGTCAGGCACTCTACGAGCACCCGGACCCTCGCCGTGGTGAGCAGGCCGATTGGGGCACCTATGTCTTCGACTTCGGCCGCAACGAGGTGCGCAACTTCCTCGTGGCTAATGCCCTCTACTGGGCCGAGGAGTTCCACGTGGATGGCCTGCGTGTCGACGCCGTTGCTTCCATGCTTTACCTCGACTATTCCCGCGAAGAGTGGCTGCCCAATATCTACGGCGGCCGCGAGAACCTTGAGGCCGTCCAATTCCTCCAGGAGACCAACGCCACGCTGAACCGTACGAACCCGGGCGTGCTGACCATCGCCGAAGAATCCACCTCCTGGCCGGGCGTGACCGCCCCGACGCATGAGGGCGGCCTGGGCTTTAGCCTGAAGTGGAACATGGGCTGGATGAACGACACCCTGGAGTACTTCAAGCACGAACCGATTCACCGCCGCTACCACCACGGCGAGCTCACCTTCTCCATGGTCTACGCCTACTCGGAGCGCTACGTGCTCCCGTTTAGCCACGACGAAGTTGTGCACGGCAAGGGCTCCTTGTGGGAGCGCATGCCGGGCGATGACTGGAATAAGGCCGCGGGCCTGCGCGCGCTGTATGGCTACATGTTCTCCCACCCGGGCAAACAGCTGATGTTCATGGGCCAGGAGTTTGGCCAGACAACCGAATGGGCAGAAGGCCACTCCGTGGACTGGTCCAACTTGGAGGGCTGGGGCAACGAATGGCACCACGGTATCAAGCGCTTGGTGCGCGACCTCAACGCGGTGTACAAGCAGCACCCGGCACTTTGGACCCAGGACTTTACCCAAGACGGCTTCCAGTGGGTCAAGGCTGACGACGCCAACAACAACATGCTTGGCTACGTCCGCTATGGCAAGGACGGCTCCGCGCTGCTGGCGGTGTGCAACTTCTCCGGCAGCTCGGTGCCCAACTATGACCTCTGGGTGCCGCGCGATGGCGAGTGGGAGCTAGTCATCAACACAGACGACGCCGTCTACCAGGGTGCTGGCAACGACCTTGCCCACCGCGTGCGCTCCGAAGGCAACCACGTACAGCTACACCTGCCGGCCAACTCGGTGCAGTGGTATGCCTTCCGTGGCTAGTTTCTAAGAACACAACTGCCCGACCTGCCAAAGATCACCGCTGAGATCGAATTCCAGCCGCTAGTTTTGGCAACTCGGGCAGTTGCAGTTTTCAGTCTTGTGCGTGAGTATCGAGGAAAGCTCTTACGCGAGCATCAATGTCATCGCGCAACGCATCCATTCGCTCCCCTCCCTCTAGACCACGCACGGACGGGTCCTCAATCTCCCAACGCTCAGCCACTCCGTCATAGTCGGCATCACCAACGATGATGACATGATCCACCGAAGACGCGAGGCCGGCATCAAGCAACGTTGGCGTTCCTGACATGTCGGCGCCGACCTTTGCAAGAGAGGCCTGCGCCTCGGCGTTCACGCCCTGCGCACGATGCTGTTCAGTGGTCTTTACGCCTGCGGAGTGAACTTCCCAATCGGGCGCATGCTTCTTAGCTAAGGCAGCCGCCATCTGAGACTTACCGCGGTTGGTATTGCAAAGGAAAAGTACGGAGGTCATGCCTCCGCACTTTAGTCATATTTCGGTGTGCCTGTAGGGCCAGATCCCTAGTTCTTCTTCACCGCGTAGTACACCGGCAGGGACTTCCAGTTGAACGTCACGTCCTGGACGTTCTCGGACCAGCCGCCGACCACGTTTGGGTAGAACAGCGGGATTGAAGGAAGGTCACGCAGCAGCAGCTCCTGTGCCTGGTTGTAGAGCTTCGCGGCTTCCTCCTCATTTGCGGCGCCGTTGGCCTTCACAATCAGTTCATCGAACTCCGGGTTGGAGTACTTCGAGTCATTGGAAGCTACACCCGTGGTGAAGTTTGGCCCAAGGAAGTTACCCATCGAGGGATAGTCGGCGAACCACGCCGTGCGGTAGGCGCCATCCATCCGCTCGGTGCGGTAGGCATCGCGGAAGGACTTGAAGTCCGGGTAAGGGTTGCCCACGGCCTGGATTCCCAGCGTGTTGCTGATGTTGTTAGCCACGGCATCGGCCCAGTCCTTGTTATCACCATCGGTGTTGTAGTTGATCGGGAACGAGCCTTCAAAAGCACCGTACATCTTATCGGCCTCCGCCCACAGCTTCTTCGCCTCCTCCGGGTTATAGTCCAGGTTTTCCGAACCGGGCAGGCTGTCGTTGTATCCGTTCAGCACCGGTGACGTGAACTCGCGGGCCGGTGTGCGGGTGCCATGGAAGATGGTCTCCGCGATCTCCTCACGGTTGATAGCCATCGAGATTGCCTTGCGGCGCAGCGTGCCTTCTTCCCCACTAAAGTGCGGGGTCTCCATGTGGATGGACATCTCCAGATAGGTAGCGGCCGGCTTGGTCTCCTGACGGCCGGCCAGGTCCTGCTCATAGCTGCCGAAAGCGGACGACGGGATCGCTTCGAGCACGTCGAGGTTATTCGCCAACAGGTCCATGTAGGCCGCGCTGGAATCGGCTCGATGATCAGGTTCTGGTTGTGGTTCCATTCCTTGATCTTGTAGGGACCGTTGGACACCGGGGTCTCTCCGAAAGCCTGTGGGTCCTCCAGCGCGGCCACGGGGACCGGGAAGTAGGCGTTGTAGCCCAAGCGGCTCGGGAAATCGCTTTCCGGCTGGATGAGCTCAATGGTGAAGGTGCGTTCATCGATGACCTTGAGGCCCTCCATTTCTTTGACGCCTTCCCCGTAGCCCTTGATGGAGGAGAAAAAGCTCTCATTGAGCTGCTCGTTGGCCACCGCGTAGTTCCACGTATCGACGAAGGTATCCGCGGTCACAGCAGAGCCATCGGAGAACTTCAGGTCCGGCTTGAGCGTGACCTTGTAGGTCTTCTCCCCTTCCTTGTCGATGGACTCGGCCATTTCGTTGTGCACGTTGCCGTCGGCGTCGTAGTAAACCAACCCGGAAAACAGCATGTCGACGATGCGTCCGCCGCCGTTCTCATTCGTCATCGCGGGAATGAGCCCCTGCTGCGGTTCGGTACCGAGCACGCGAACATAGTTTGATCCGCCGGCACTATCGGAGCTATCGCTTCCGCAGGCGGCAAGGGTAAGAGCAAGAGAGGCGGCGCCAACGGCGCCGAGGAGCTTGCGCATGAGAGTCCTCCTGAAAGAGTCAAACAACCATTGTGCTGTATCGCACAAACAGGAATTTAACATGCCATACGTCACATCATTGCTTGAACGCAAAAAAGACCCTCAGGAGAAGACTCAACTGAGTCATCCTGAGGGTCCAGCCCGCGACAGTCCGGGAAGGTCGCTCTCGGGCCCGGCACAAGCTGGCCCCTTTTACTACGCCGTCTTTAATACAACGCGCTGGCCAGCTTCGTGCGCGCGGCCAGTACGCGCGGGTCACCGGAATCAAAGAGCCCAAAGAGCTCCAAGAGGCGGGTCTTGAGCTGTTCCTTCTCGTCCCCGGCGGTGCGCTTCATGGCCTCGATGAGGCGCTCGAAGGCGCGGTCGGGGGCGCCGGCGACGACTTCGGCATCGGCGGCGTCGAGCTGTTTTGCCACGTCCTCTGGGGCGGCATCGGCGGCGGCGATGGGGTCCTCGCTACGGTTAGCCGGATCCAAGCGCTTGAGCAGCACAGTGGTGTCACGCGCCTGCTTAATCTCCGCATTATCCGGCTCGGCGGCCAGAATCTCCTCGTAGGTAGCGATGGCAGCGTCGAAATCGCCACGGTTGAGCGCGTCCTCAGCCAGGCCCAGGCGAGGATCTGCTGCTTCTTCCTCTGGGCTCTCCCCCGCCACATCTTGGTCAGGCAAACCTTTGAGCTGGGGGCCGAGCTTGTCGACGATCGCCGCTACCCACTGCTCTAGGTTCTCGCGCGGCTGCCCGCCCTCGAAGTTGGTGACGGGCTGGCCGGCTGCGATGGCAACGGTGGTCGGCAGATTCTGCACGCCGAAGACCTGCGCCACCTGGGGCACGACATCAGCGTTGATATAGCCCACGATGAACTTGAGCCCACCGGCAGCCGCCATCTCCTCGAAGTCCTTCTTGAGCTGCTCGGAGGCCGGGGAGCGCGGCGAGCCGATCAGAGCGATAACCGGCACCTCCGCGGAACGGCGCACCAAGTCATTCTCAAAGTTCTGCTCGGTGACCTCGAAGAAAGGGGCAATTCCTCCGCCGGAGTTAGCAGCTCCGGCATTTGCGGATTGAGCTTGCGCCCGCGCCTCCGCCTGCTGCTTGATAGCACCCAGGTCGAGGGCTCCTCCTACGTACGGTCCGGTCACTTATTCTCCTCCAGGTAACGATTAACGGAATCTACTTTTTGGGTTATCTGCCCGGTCACGCCTTCGCGGATATCGGCTTTAATCACCAGGCTCGTGCGCGGCGAAACCGCGCGCACGGCATTGGTGGCTTCCTTGATAACCGCGAAGACCTCATCCCACTCGCCTTCCACAAGGGTAAACATGGCATTGGTCTCATTAGGTAAGCCGGAAGCACGGACAACACGCACGGCTTCGGCGACGGCCTCGGACATCTCAGCGCGTTCATCGCCCACGACGGAGGGGGCTACGGAAAAGGCAACAATCATGCCCGCTATCCTACCGCCGCTCCCAGCAGTGCCGGTGCCAGTGTCGGCGATCATCTGCGCGCCCGCCGGTATCCCGCGGCCACGCCACGATGTGCGCCACCCCGGGAGGTATGTTCTGGTTGCATCCCGGGCACACGTAGTACTTCTGAGCGGCCGCGCTGCCGACGTGTCTCATAACGAAAGGCTCGCCATGGGTCCAGCTCGGCCCTGGTACCGTCTGCGAGCCGAGGAAGGCACTGCCGTCGCGCGGCAGTGACCGTGGCTCTTCGCGGATCCTACGATTGCGGCGCGGCACTAGAACAACCGCAGCTCGTTGGACTCGATGCCGCGCAGCTCTTGGTAGTCCAGGACGACGCAACGGATACCACGGTCTTCCGCCAAGGTCCGCGCTTGGGGCTTGATTTCCTGCGCTGCGAACACACCGTGGACTGGTGCTAGCAAGTCGTCGCGGTTGAGCAACTCAAGGTAGCGCGTGAGCTGCTCAACGCCATCAATTCCGCCGCGGCGCTTGACCTCGACCGCCACGAATTCATTCTTCGAGTTCTTGGCCATGATGTCTACCGGACCAATCGCGGTGGGGTACTCGCGGCGCACCAGCGAGTACTTCTCCCCCAACGTTTCTATGTGTTCCGCCAACAGCTCCTGCAAGTGGGCTTCCACGCCATCCTTGACCAAGCCGGGGTCTTCTCCCAGATCCATGTCAATCTCCTGGTGAATCTGGGCGATAGTGATGCGCAGCTGCTCACCTTTCGGGTTTTCTACCAGCCACAGCTTCTCTCCTGTGTCCTCGCCGTCGATATCCTCGATCGCCGACTCCTCAAAGGTGCACGGCGGAGTCATCCAGTTCAGCGGCTTATAGGCACGGTCATCCGCATGGATGGACACCGAACCATCGGCTTTGATGAGGATGAGACGGTCCGCCATGGGAAGGTGGGCGTCGAGACGGCCTACGTAATCTACCGAGCATTGGGCGATGACAACACGCATGCCCTCTACCCTATCGTTGGGCGCTACTTCTTTGGTAAGCGGGTAGCTCGCTGGCGCATCTGGCGATAATCCAACTTCTCTTGGCGCTTCGACGGCGCCGATTCCACCCACGCATTCAAGGCCATGATTCCGTGCGCATCGGAAGCAATCTCATAGTCCCGCCCATCGATGCTAATCCGGATGATCTGGTGACCAGAGGGCATAAAAGAAGCCTCGTCATCATCCATTGGGCGGGTGCTGCCCAGTTCGATGTCGAGGCGATTAAAGCGTTTGTTGGCGCGCGGCAATACGGAGCGAAGCTTGAAGTACTCCATATACTCGCCGTCATAACGCACGAGGCCGTGGCGCCACGTATGGGAATCCTTCGAAGGAAGCCGGCGCAGAAGGATGCTCGTTCCGCGGGAACGCACCGTAAAAAACCGTACTGCGGCCAGAATGACGACAACCAGAAGAATCAGTGCGCACAGACCTAAAAGAATAGATAGCCCTTGGAGCACCTGAGAGTTCATGGGTTGATTTCCTTCACCGCGAGTAAGAAACGTTGCGTTGATTCTACCGCTCGCGGAGGAGACAATGCTAGTCCTTGCTTGACCTTGGCGCAGATCACGAAGGAACCCCACCCCCTCTTAGCGAGGGTGTGGGGTTCCTAGGTGAGAGTGGGAAGGGCGGTCATTGCTGCCCGTCGTTTCCCTCTCCGCTCATCCGTTAGCTGTTGAAGCGGCGGGCGGCGCGCAATGCGGCATCGCCACGGGACCTCGTCAGCTCGCGCTCAGACTTCAGGTCTTCCTGTGCCTGTGCTTCATCGACCTCCGAGGCCCAGATGGCCCAATCGGCGAGGACGGTGATCTTGTTCTCGGACACGGAGAGGAAGCCACCCTGGACAGCGGCGACACGACGCTCGCCGTCCGCCGGGTGGATGGTCACTACACCATTGTCGATCAACTGACCGACCATGGGCTCATGGCCAGGAAGCACGCCGATCTCACCCTCGGTGGTTTCAGCCGTCACCATGGTGGCCTTTCCGGTCCACAGCAGGCGCTCGACGGAAACCAATTCGGCGGTGATGTCAGCCATGTGCCTCTCCCTACTTCTTCTCGGTCAGCTTCTTGTACGCAGCCTCGACGTCGTCCAAGCCACCCAGGCCGTTGAAGGCCTGCTCCGGGTAGTGGTCGAATTCGCCGTTGCAGATGCGCTCGAAAGCATCGATGGTATCGGCCAGCGGCACGTAGGAGCCCGGCAGGCCGGTGAACTTCTCTGCGACGAAGAAGTTCTGGCCCAGGAAGCGCTCGATGCGGCGAGCACGCTGAACGGTGATCTTGTCTTCCTCAGACAGCTCGTCCATACCAAGGATGGCGATGATGTCCTGGAGCTCCTTGTTCTTCTGCAGGATACCGATGACACGCTGTGCCACCTCGTAGTGGCGCTCGCCCACGATGGACGGCTCCAGAATACGAGAGGTAGAGGTCAGCGGGTTCACTGCCGGGTAAATACCCTTCGAAGCAATACCACGGTCCAACTCGGTGGTGGCATCGAGGTGGGCGAAGGTGGTCGCCGGAGCCGGGTCGGTGTAGTCATCGGCCGGCACGTACACGGCCTGCAGGGAGGTAATGGACTTACCCTTGGTGGACGTAATACGCTCCTGCAGCACACCCATCTCATCAGCCAGGGTCGGCTGGTAACCCACGGCGGAAGGCATACGGCCCAGCAGGGTCGACACCTCAGAACCGGCCTGGGTGAAACGGAAGATGTTGTCGATGAACAGCAGCACGTCCTGGTTCTGAACATCGCGGAAGTACTCCGCCATGGTCAGGCCGGACAGAGCCACGCGCATACGGACTCCTGGCGGCTCATCCATCTGGCCGAAGACAAGTGCGGTGTCTTGAAGAACGCCCATCTCCTCCATCTCGAGGAAGAGGTCGGTGCCCTCACGGGTGCGCTCGCCGACGCCGGCGAAGACGGAGGTACCGGAGAACTCGCGTGCGATACGAGTAATCATTTCCTGGATAAGAACGGTCTTACCCACACCTGCACCACCGAAGAGGCCGATCTTGCCGCCCTTCACGTACGGGGTCAGCAGGTCGATGACCTTAATACCGGTCTCCAGGATCTCGGTCTTACCCTCCAACTGGTCGAATGCCGGCGGTTCGCGGTGGATGCCCCACTGCTCGCCATCGCGGCCCAGACCCGGCTGGTCAAGGCAGTCACCGAGGGCGTTGAAGACGTGGCCCTTGACCACATCGCCCACCGGGACGGAAATCGGCTTGCCGGTGTCGGTCACGGCTGCACCGCGGACGAGGCCGTCGGTCGGAGCCATGGACACGGCACGGACGAGGTTGTCACCGAGGTGCTGAGCGACCTCAAGGGTGACGATCTTTGCAACAGCCTCGAGGGAAACCTCGACGGTCAGTGCGTTGTACAGTGCCGGCAGCCCGCCACGCGGAAACTCCACGTCGACGACCGGACCGATGACACGCACCACACGGCCGGCGGTAGCCGACGACTGTGTGTTCTGCTCTTGCAGAGCTGTAGTCATAATCTAGTCACTTTCTGCGCTTTCGGCGAGCGCCCCAGCGCCACCGACGATCTCTGTGATTTCTTGGGTAATCTGCGCCTGACGGGCCTGGTTGGCCACGCGCGAGAGGTCCTTGACCAGCTCGGTTGCGTTGTCAGTTGCAGACTTCATTGCGGTACGGCGTGCGGCGGACTCGGAGGCCGAGGACTCCAAGAACATCGCAAACAGGAGGCGGGACACGTACTGCGGAAGCAGTGCGTCCATGAGGGTGTCCGCATCCGGCTCGAAGTCGTAATCAGGAGTGATCTGATTGTTCGGCTCGGCGTCGGAAAGCGCGGACTCACCCATGTTGTAGTCCTCTTCCTCGATAACCGGTACCACCGGCAGCAGCTGCTGCACACGCGCGGTCTGGGTCAGCATGGACTCGAACTCGGTGTACACAACGTGGACCTGGTCAAAACCGCGAACGGTCTCGCCCTCCACGTTAATACCCTCGCGGGTCTTGGCCTGGCCATTCGAACCGGCGACGAAGCCGTCGATGATGTGGCGGCGCACGTCGTGCGTCTTCTCCCAGGTTGGATCCTGCGAGAATCCAGTCCAGCTGCCTGCGACCTCGGCCTCACGGAACTTGTAGAAGCCAACGCCCTTGTTGCCGGTCACGTAGCGGACGGTCTCGAAACCCTCACTCTTGAGCAGGGCTTCCAGCTCGGCCGCCTTCTTGAAGATGTTGTTGTTGTAGCCACCGCACATACCGCGGTCCGAAGAGACCACGAGAATGGCGGCCACCTTTGCATCTTCGCGTTCCCGGAGCATCGGGTGATCCAGGGACGTGTGCGCCGCCAGCTTGTTGAGCACGTTGGACAGTTCACGTGCATAAGGCTGCGACGCCTCTACCCTGGCCTGAGCCTTGGTAATGCGCGAGGTAGCAATGAGCTCCTGTGCCTTGGTGATCTTCTTGGTGGAATTGACGGACCGGATGCGGTCACGCAGTTCACGAAGATTAGCCATGGTGTTCGCTCCTCCCTTCTTTATCTAGACGGTTAATTCTTAGAGCGTGCGAAACTCTATTTGGCCGTCTTGCGGGAGACGTTGAGCTCGGTCTTATTCACGTCATCCGCGGCGAGCGGGTCAACCGGTGCCTCGGTGCCGAGGTTGTTGCCCTCGGTCGTGCGGAAGGACGGAATGAAGTCCTTAGCAGCTGCAACAAGTGCATCCTTGGACTCGTCGGTCAGAGCGGTACCGCCCTGGATCTGCTCGAACACCTGCGGGGTTGCAGAGTTGAGGTGATCGTGCAGCTCCTTCTCGAAGCGGCGTACGTCCTCGACGGGAACGACGTCGAAGATGCCCTGGTCTGCGAGGAAGATGGACACCATCTGGTACTCGACAGGCTGCGGGGAGGACTCGGACTGCTTGAGCAGCTCGACGAGACGCTCACCGCGCTCCAGCTGAGCCTTGGAGGCCGGATCCAGGTCGGATGCGAAGGCCGCGAAGGCCTGCAGATCGCGGTAGGCAGCCAGCTCAAGACGCAGGTTACCGGCGACCTTCTTCATACCCTTGGTCTGTGCGGCACCACCAACACGGGAGACCGACACACCGACGTTAATTGCCGGACGGACGCCCTGGTTGAACAGGTCGGACTCCAGGAAGACCTGGCCGTCGGTAATAGAAATAACGTTGGTCGGAATGAAGGCGGAGACGTCGTTCGCCTTGGTCTCGATGATCGGCAGTGCGGTCATGGAACCTGCACCCATGTCGTCGGAGAGCTTCGCAGCGCGCTCCAGCAGACGGGAGTGGAGGTAGAAGACGTCGCCCGGGTAAGCCTCGCGGCCCGGCGGACGGCGCAGAAGAAGGGAAATCGCACGGTAGGCCTCAGCCTGCTTGGTCAGATCATCGTAAATGATCAGGACGTGGTTGCCCTGGTACATCCAGTGCTGACCCAGAGCTGCACCGGAGAACGGTGCCAGCCACTTGAAACCGGCGGCGTCGGATGCCGGAGCCGCCACGATGGTGGTGTACTCCAGTGCGCCGTGCTGCTCCAGGGTGTGGCGCACACCAGCAATGGTGGAGCCCTTCTGGCCGATGGCGACGTAGATGCAGCGAACCTGCTTGTTCTTGTCGCCAGATTCCCAGTTAGCCTTCTGGTTCAGGATGGTGTCGATACAGACAGCGGTCTTACCCGTCTTACGGTCACCAATGATCAACTGACGCTGACCGCGACCAATCGGGGTCATCGCGTCAATAGCCTTGATGCCGGTCTGCATCGGCTCTTCCACCGGCTGGCGCTGCAGCACGGACGGTGCCTGCAGCTCGAGGACGCGGTCCTCTTCAGCGGTGATCGGGCCCATGCCGTCGATCGGCTGGCCCAGGGGGTTAATTACGCGGCCGAGGAATTCCTCGCCCACGGGGATGGAGAGAACCTCGCCGGTCCTCTTGACCTCGTCGCCTTCTTTAAGCGACTCGAAGTTGCCCAAGACCACGACACCGATGGAGTTGGTGTCAAGGTTCTGTGCGACGCCAATCACGCCGCCGGGGAACTCGAGCAGCTCATTCGCCATGACGGACGGCAGGCCCGAAACCTGCGCAATACCGTCAGCTGCCGAAATGACCACGCCGACCTCCTCACGGGAGGCCTCCGCGGAGTAGCTCGAGGTGTAGTTCGCAATCGCGCTACGGATCTCGTCGGAGGAGATCGTCAGCTCCGCCATGTTCTTCCTGCTCTCGGTAGTATCTTCCAGCAATTACTTAATCGTTTCTGTCGTTTCGGCTTATGCCATCTGCGCACGAAGGCGAGCAATCTTGCCTGCCGTCGAGCCATCGATGACTTCGTCGCCGACGCGGATGGTCATACCACCGAGGAGGCTGGTGTCAACCTCAGAGTGGATGGACATCGCACGACCATAAATTTTGCCCAGCTTTTCAGCGAGTGCTGCCCGCTGGCTATCGTTCAGCTCACCCGCGGTGGTCACTCGCGCGATGGTACGGCCCTGCAGCTTGGCTGCGGTGTCCGCCAAACCGGCGAGATCATCAATCGGGTTCTGCTCCGGGCGGCCAATGGCCTGCAGCGCAAGCGCCTCAGTAACCATCGTGACCTTGCCGTAGAGCACGCTTGCCAGCAGCCCGACCTTGCGATCGGACGTAGCAGTACGGTCTGAAAGCAGCTGGGTCAGTTCGCCTTCGCGGTCAAGCACGCGCGACAGGGAGAAGAGCTCGTCTTCCACCTGGCCCAGCTTGCCCTCAAACTCAGCGCCACGCAGCAGAGCGCGGCGGCCGAGGATGATGAGGCCACGGGCGATATCACGCGGCGTCGACCACTGTGCGGCGGCGGCCTCCTGCAGCACCTGGAGTGCAACCGGGGTGACCTTTCCACCGAAAAGGGTCTGGGCCAGGGACTTGCGCTCCTCGGAGGTAGCGGCGTCGTCGGTCAGCGCGACACGCAGTTCGCGGTCACCGTCGAGGACGCGGACCACCTCGAAGAGGTCCTGGCCTGCCTGGGTAGCAGTCGCCACCGAGCGGTCGCCGGAGAGGAACTCATCCAGCTTGGACTCAACGGTAGCGAGTGCTTCGCGGCTAGCTGCCTTCATCGTTGCCTACTTTCCGGCCGGTGCCACAGTGTCGAGCTCGGACAGGAAGTTATCAATCGTGGAGGACTGCTTGGTGGCGTCCGAAAGTTCGCCGCCGAGCAGCTTCTCTGCCAGGTTGATGGAGTTCTGTCCGATGTCGGAACGCAGCTCAGACACGACCTGTGCACGGGAAGCTTCAAGCTGCTTCTCGCCGGCGGTCAGGATGCGACGAGACTCTTCCTCTGCAGCTTCCTTAGCCTCTGCCTCGATCAGCTTGCCGCGCTCGCGCGCCTGCTCGCGGATCTCCGCAGCCTCTGCTCGAGCATCAGCGAGCTGAGCATTGTACTTTTCCAGAGCGGCCTTTGCTTCGGCCTGCTGAGCCTCCGCACGCTTAAGGCCACCTTCGATCCGGTCTTCACGCTCCTGCAGCATCTTGTTGTATGCCGGAAGAACGAGCTTCCAGAACACAATCAGGATGATGGTGAACGGAATGAGAGACCAGACCAAGTCGTACATCTTGGGCAGAAGGATAGAGTTGCCCGACTCGAGGGGCAGGGTTTCACTTCCTTCTGCTGCAAGGTAGTAAATGACGTTGTTCATGGGGCTCCGTTCTTAAAGTTCGATTTACTTTGTGTAAAGCGCTCTTTAGAACAGGAAGCCTGCAACGAGGCCAATCAGGGCGAGGGCCTCAACGAAGGCGATACCCAGGAACATGGTGGTACGCAGCTGGCCAGCCATCTCCGGCTGACGTGCCATGCCCTCGACGGTCTTGCCGACGAGGATACCGATGCCCAGACCCGGGCCGATGGTTGCGATGCCGTAGCCGATGGCGCCGAGGCCCTTGAGGGTGGACTCGTCAGCAGCCTGAGCAAGAATGATTTCGTTCATGATGAAAGTCGTTCCCTTTCAAAGTTTTCCCACGGATTCTTCCGCGGGGGATGTGGTGGTTTTGGGGTATTTAGTTAACCGCGAGGTTCGCGTTGTTGTTAGTGCGAATCTGCATGCAGCGACAGTTCGATGTATACCGCCGTCAGCAGGGCGAAAATGTATGCCTGCAGGAAGATGACGATAATTTCGTACAGCGTGAACAGAACCGCTGCGACCAGAGTGAGGCCACTCAGTGCGGTCCAACCGTTGAACTGGAAGAAGAAGAAGTTCGTTGCCGAGTACAACAGGACCAAAATGAGGTGGCCAGCCAGGAAGTTCGCCATCAGACGAAGAGCCAGCGTGACTGGGCGCATGACAAACGTAGAGAAAGCCTCAATCGGCACGACAAGCACGTGCAGCAACGGCGGCAGGTTAGGAATAACCACCGAGGACTTGATGAACTTGCCGAAGCCAAAGCGCTTGGCGCCGGCGTAAATCATGGCGATGTACGCGACGACAGCCAGCACGATTGGCATACCAATACGAGCGTTCGGAGAGATGTTTAGAGCTGGAACAATAGTTGCTACGTTCCAGAACAAAACACCGAAGAAGATCGTGGCCAGGATCGAAAGGAATCGACGTCCTTCCTTGCGGCCCAAGATGTCTTCTGCGATGTGAATTCGTACGAAGTCAATCGCATGCTCCGCTACGTTTTGCAATCCTTTAGGAACCAGCTTCGGGTTCCTGAAGGCGACAACAAAAAGGAGCACCAGGATGGCCGCCATGAACAGACGAACCAGCATGATGCGATCCAAAGCGAACCAACCGTTGGCGAAATCGGCGAAAAGAAGATCGACGACTTCACCATCATCGGTTACGTGCCCCGGGAAAAATTCTGGATCCAGTTCGGGTGCGTGAAACTCACCCTTCATGGCCAATGTCGTAACGCTCAGCGTTCTCTCCCGTGTTCGGGCCACACAGCTTGTCGAAGGCTATGTGGTGCGATGGACGTCTCAAGCTCTTTGCCCTGTCTACGGACTCCGTCGCACATCAGCGTAAACAGGGCAAGGATAAACCGTACTTTTTCGGGATAGCATGGCGCTAACCCGCGGTAACCCGAAGAGAATGCTATCAGTTCGCCCTCAAGTTTTCGCACGTGGGGGCCCCGTTGCGGCCCTAAAGGCACAGCCTAGTGCCAGTGGGCGCTATAAAACGCCCACATTCTGCCGAAACCCTGCCAAGTGTATTTGGTCACACACCCGTGTTTTCCCACCTTGACGGGGGTAACGGGCGCTGTCGCCGTGGCCACTTAACTACACAAAAAGCCACCCTCCCGGGGTCACCGGAAGCAGTGGCTTACTCTAAAAGGTCGAGACTGGCTAAGACACGTAGGTCACGTTGGATGTAATCACACCCCAGACCTCAGTGCCGAGTGTTACCGCCAGCGCCAGCAGCACGGTGACGAACAGCGCCATCGTGTCGTAGAACTCAAGATCCTTAATCAGCAACAGCACCATAATCAGGATGACCACCTTGAGCAGCCAGCCGCCGAGCACCACCGCCATCGTGGTCGACGGCGTGGTGCGCGCAGTAAGAAGAACTGAGGCCGCGGTAAAGAGCACGAAGCCGCCGCCGATGGCCGCGCCGACGAGTACGCCCCAGATTCCGGGCAACCCGCGGACACCGCCCCAGATAGCCAGGGACGCGATGGTCACGACGACAAGGCCGATGGCCCCGAGGCGGAGCGCACGCTTGAGGGGGCGCCGATGATCGTCGTACGGCGAAAGCTCTTCGGAGGTCGTTGAATCAGTCACAGCCCCATACCCTACCTCAGGAGGGATCCGTTTCCAGCACCACGCTGGTGGGACGCGGCTGGCGCCCAAGCTTGCCCTGGCGCAGCGGAATCAGGGTCACGCCAAAGGCCACAACGAGCGCGACAAGCGCTAGTACGACGGCCACGGGCGCGGGGACGATGGAAAAAGAGACCGCCCCGAAGGCCACCGCAGAGACCCACAGGTACAGCACCAACACGGTGCGGCGGTGGGTGTGCCCCAGCGAGAGCAGCCGGTGGTGGATGTGAGCCTTGTCCGCGGCGAAGGGCGAGCGCCCCTGGGACACGCGCCGGATCACGGCCCAGACAAGGTCGAGGACTGGAATAAAGACCGCAGCAACAACAACGATGACGGGTGACATCAGCGCCACGATGTCTACGGTGCCATACAGCGACATGTTGATCTTGCCCGACGCTGAGGTCGACGCCGCGGCAAGCAACAAACCGATCAGCATCGCTCCGCTGTCCCCCATGAAGATGCGGGAGGGCTCGAAGTTATGTGGAAGGAACCCGGCGCACACGCCCACGAGCGCCGCCGCGATGATCGCCGGCGGATAGGCGGAGACCGCCCCACCCTGGTCGTGCAGCACGGTCAGCGAGAAAAGCAGGATGGCACCACCTGCAATCATGCCCAGCCCGGCAGCCAGCCCATCGAGCCCGTCCACGAAGTTGATGGCGTTGATGAGCAGGACCGTAAAGAACGTAGTCAAGAGTGTCCCCTGGACCTGGTCGAGGATGACCGTGGTTCCATCACCAAAGGGCAAGAAGAGAAGAGTCCACGTCAGACCGAGACCGCTCATGATGGCCGCGGCCACCAATTGCCCGATGAGCTTGACCAGAGCACTCAGCTCCAGCAGGTCATCCACCACGCCGACGAGTACGATGGCCGCGGCTGACCACAGCACAGCGATCATCTCCGGCGTGACCGGCATAAACCCGCGAGTCAAGGCTGGAAGCTGGCCCGCGAGATAGACAGCAGCCGCAAACCCCGTGAACATGGCAACGCCACCCAACTGCGGGGTGGGTTGCGAGTGACTATCACGCAGACGAATCTCCGCCACCTGGCCGCTGCGCACCAAGACGCTGCGCACCAGTCCGGTGGTGATGTAGGTAAACGCCGCCGCGACGAAAATGATCAACGCCAGTTCGCGCAGCGGCACTCCGGTTCCAGCCACTGATGTCTCCTTAAGAGGATTGGCTACCCGGTCGGGTGCGCAAGGACTCTGTAGACACTCCGATGACCTCGCCAATCTGCTCGGCGCTCAGCGCGCCTTCGCGCAAGAGGTAGGGGCGCGGACCGGACAGATCGATAATGGTGGAGGGCTTGCCCACCTCGGCCTCTCCCCCATCCAGATAGACCGTGACGGCCTTGCCCAGCTGCTGCTTGGCGGCAATCGCGGTGGTCGGCGGGGTTTGCCCAGAAATATTCGCGGAGGAGACCGCCATGGGGCCGACCTCGCGGAGGAGCTCAATAGCAATGGGGTGCAGGGGCATACGCAGCATCACCGTGCCACGGGTATCGCCCAAGTTCCAAGGCAGCGAAGGCGCTTGCGGCACCACGATGGACAGCCCACCCGGCCAGAAGGCCTCGATGAGGGTCTGCGCGGTGTCATCCAACGAAGCGACAAGCCCCTTGACGGTGTCCCAGGAGCCGACGAGCACCGGCACCGGCATGTCCGGGCCGCGGTGTTTGGTGGCCAAAAGGCTGGCCACGGCATCGTTATCGAAAGCATCGCAGCCCAGCCCGTAGAGCGTGTCGGTGGGCATCACGACGAGTCGGCCTGACTTGGCTGCTTTGACGGCAAGTGCCATGCCTTCCTCGCGCTCAGCAGCGTCCGCACAGTTATAAATCTGTCCCTGCATTGGTCTCTCCTTTAATCCCGTTCCTATCGGCTTGTCGACCAATCTTCGACCAATCTACTGTACTCCCCGCTTCGCTGTGACAAATCGTGCGGTGCCAGTGAGGTCCTTGAGCACCTCGATATCGCTGAAGCCGCCGTGCGCGCGCAGGGCTTCCTGCACTTGTTGGGAGGTCTCGTCGTCGTGCTCAATGCCCACCCGCCCGCCGGGGCGCAGCAGCGCGGCGATGGTCGGAATCATCGCGTTGATGGTCTCCATGCCGTCTGCTCCCCCAAACACCGCATCGTGCGGATCCTGGTAGACCTCTGGGTCCAGGTCCGGGGTCTCCGGAACGTAGGGCGGGTTGGTGAGCACGAGGTCAACGGTGCCGTGCAGCTCCGACAAGAGCTGGGCGTCGGTGACGTCGCCCTGCACCACGTTCACAGAACCCGCCCGGCCGCGCGCAGCGGTTGCGGCATTGCGCCGGGTGTAGGCCAGGGCGGCGTCGGCAAGCTCCACTGCCCACACCTGGGCCTGCGGCACATAGTGGGCGACGTACAGCGCCAGCGCCCCGGATCCGGCGCACAGATCCACGACGCGGGGAGATTGCGGGTCAAGTTTCGTCATCTTCCCCGAGTTAAATCTCTGAAGAGATTTAACTCCCCAGTCGGCGAGCACCTCCGTCTCCGGGCGCGGGATGAACACGCCGGGGCCCACCTCGAGTTCGAGGGCGCCGAACCACGCCACGCCCAGGATGTGCTGGAGGGGCTCGCGCGCTTCACGACGCCCCACCAACGCCCCATATGCCACGTCAAAGCCGGGCATCGGAGCCTCGTTAAGCGGGATGTCCATGTGGCCGCAGTGGATGAGGTGGGCAGCCAGCAGGCGCGCGTCCCACTCGGGTGAGGGGACCCCGGCAGCGCGAAGGCGCTCCGTGGCATCACGAAGCGCCTCCCGATAGGTGTGAAAAGTCACCGAATTAAACCGTGCCTTTTCTCTTCTAGTCCTCAGCCTCAAGGCGCTCCGCGCGCTCCTGGGCCTGCAGGGCATCAATGAGGTCCTGCATGTCACCGTTGAGCACGGAATCCAGGTTATTGGCCTTGTATCCGATGCGGTGGTCGGTGATGCGGTTCTCCGGCCAGTTATAGGTACGGATACGCTCGGAGCGATCCATGGTGCGCACCTGGGAAGCGCGCTGCTCGCCGGCCTCAGCCTCGCGGGCCTCACGCTCCATCTGGTCCAGGCGTGCCTGCAGCACCTGCAGGGCGCGCGCCTTGTTCTGGATCTGGGAGCGCTCCTTCTGACAGGTCACCACCAGGCCAGTGGGCAGGTGGGTAATACGCACGGCGGAGTCGGTGGTGTTCACGCCCTGGCCGCCCTTACCGGAGGAGCGGTAGACGTCGACGCGGATGTCCTTGTCATCGATGTTGACTGCTTCGACTTCTTCCGGCTCCGGGTAGACCAGCACTCCGGCTGCGGAGGTCTGGATGCGGCCCTGGGACTCGGTCACCGGGACGCGCTGCACGCGGTGGACGCCGCCCTCAAACTTGAACACGCTCCACGCGCCATCACGGGACGGGGTCTTGGATTTGAAGGAGATGGACATGTCTTTGACGCCGCCGAGGTCGGACTCGTTGAGGCCCAGGACCTCCCACTGGAAGCCGGCCTTGTCGGCGAAGCGCTCGTACATGCGGGCTAGGTCGCCAGCGAAAAGTGCTGCCTCTTCGCCGCCGGCGCCGGCCTTGATCTCCATGATGATGTCCTCGGAGTCCTGCTCATCGCGCGGAGCGAGCAGATCCGCGAGCTTCTCCTCCAGCTCCACGACGAGCGGTTCGAGGCGCTCAACCTCGGGCTGGAACTCGTGGTCCTCATAGGCCATCTCTTTGGCGTCGGCCAGGTCTTGGCGGGCCTGGACGAGTTCATCGTTGACAGCAACGATGGGGCGCAGTTCAGCGTAGCGCTTGGACAGCTTGCGGAACTGCTTCTGATCTCCGGCTACATCCGGGTCAGCCATCTGCATCTCGATGCCCTGGTACTCGGAGACGATGTCATCAACGAGGGAAACCTGGTTCGACATTATTTGTAGTCCTCCTCATCCATATCTGCCGCCATGGGCGCAGACGAGGCCACCTGCATGAGGAATTCGCCGTTGGAGCGGGTCTTCTTGAGCTGCTTGATCAGCAAATCGATGGCAGCAAAGGAATCCAGGCCGGAAAGGATGCGGCGCAGCTTGGTCATGATGCGCGCCTCCTCCGGAACCAGGAGGAGTTCGTCCTTGCGGGTGCCGGACGGGTTGACGTCCACGGCCGGGAAGATGCGGCGCTCGGAGATGGCGCGGTCGAGCTTGAGCTCGGCGTTGCCGGTGCCCTTGAATTCCTCGAAGATGACCGTGTCACCGGTGGAGCCGGTTTCCACCATCGCGGTGGCGATGATGGTCAGCGAACCACCATTTTCGATGTTGCGGGCAGCACCCAAGAAGCGCTTCGGCGGGTACAGGGCGTTGGAGTCCACACCACCGGACAGGATGCGGCCCGACGCCGGGGAGGAGTTGTTGTAGGCGCGGCCCAGGCGGGTGATGGAATCGAGGAGGACGACGACGTCCTTGCCCTGCTCCACCAGGCGCTTGGCGCGCTCGATGGCCAGCTCCGCCACGGAGGTGTGCTCTGACGGCGGGCGGTCGAAGGTGGAGGCGATGACCTCACCGTTGACGCTGCGCTGCATGTCCGTGACCTCTTCGGGGCGCTCGTCCACGAGGACCACCATGAGGTAGCACTCCGGGTTGTTCGTGGCGATGGCGTTGGCGATGTTTTGCAGGATCGTCGTCTTACCGGCCTTCGGCGGGGAGACGATGAGCGCGCGCTGGCCCTTACCAATCGGCATGATGAGGTCGATGACGCGGGTGGTGAGGATCTTCGGGTCCGTCTCCAAGCGCAGGCGCTGGTTCGGGTAAAGCGGGGTGAGCTTGGAGAAGTCCGGGCGGTCCTTCGCAGTCGCCGGATCCAGTCCGTTGACGGTGTCGACTTCCACCAGCTGGTTGTACTTGCGGCGGTTGCGGCCGTTGCCGTGGGTGTGGGTCGGGCCAGAAACCTTGACCTTGCCGGTCAGCGCGTCGCCGGAGCGCAGGCCCAGGCGGCGCACGAGGTTGTTGTTAACAAAGACATCGGAGCTGGCCGCGCGGTAGCCGGTGGTGCGCAGGAAGGCCACGTTGTTGTCCACGACCTCCAGGATGCCGCCGACTACCTGTACTTCATCGCCCTCGCGGATCTGCAGATCGTTGCCACCATTGCCGCCACCATCGCGGTCACGCCCGCGGCGGTTACGGCGGTTGCGGCGGTTGCGGCGGCCGCCGCCATTGTTGTCATCGTCGTTGCGGTGGTTGTCGCGGCGGTTATTGTTGTGGCCGCCACCGTTATTGCCACCGTTGCCGCCATTGCCGCGATCACCGTTATCGGAGTTGTTTCCGCCGCGGGACTGGTTGTCCTCGGACTTTCCATTATTGTCCTCAGCACCGTTGTTATTTCCGTTGCCCTTGGCCTCTTCGCGGGCCTCGCGCTCCTGGCGGCGGGCGCGGTTGCGGCGGGCGCGGCGAGCCTGGGAGCGGGACTCGTAACGGTGCTCGTCGTTACCGTCGTTGTGCTCGGACTTATCAGCCTTGTCAGATTTGGCAGCTTCATCATTCTGCTGCTTCGGCTGGTCCTGCTTGCGCTTCTTATCCTGCTCCGGCTGCTCGGAGTCCTGGTCTGCGGCGCCGGCAGGGCGAGAAGCCTTGCGGGTAGCGCGGCGCGGCTGTTCGTCCTTCTTGGGCTCCGCTTGGGCAGCGGCCTTCGCGCCGCGCGCCGGCACCTGGCCGGTGGTCAGTGCGGTGATGAGATCCCCCTTGCGCAGTCCGGAGACGCCGCGAAGTCCGCGCTCCGCAGCCAGCTTGCGCAATTCCGGCAGCTTCAGGGACGCGAGATCCTGTGCTGCGGTCTTGTCCGTATCGCTCACGGATATCCTTTCGTCGCTTCACCAACGCGCGCCGTCTATTCAGCCGCACCCGCACTGTGCGTGGTGCCGCTCCACGTGGGCGTTGGAAGCCAGTGTGTAATTGAGATGGTCCGCCGCCACCAGCGAGTTCACGCAACCGCGATCCCCGTGGGCGGTGGTTTTCTTTGGCTCTCCCCCCTCTCCGGCCCTGCGGAGCAGAACGTGAAGAACTCCTTGCAGAACTCCGAAAAGAACTCAAGGAAGCGGCCGCGGGTCAATCGCGGGGAGATATTTTAAGAAGGCGACTGCGAGCGTATCTCTGCCCTCTCATTGCCGCGCGCACCGTTGGACTGCCATGAGTTTTTCACCGCAGGTGTGCGCACCGTGGAGGGAGCTCGGAGGTGCGAGGAAGGCTTTCCCCGCCAGTCGCGAACAACTATACCGCATCCATCCACCGCGCTCACACTGACACGGCTAAAGTGGTGCGCATGCTCTCCACAATGCAGGATATCCCGCTGTCCCTCACCCGCATCCTGGAGTACGGCTCCTCCGTTCACGGCCAAACCCAGGTAGTCACGTGGCACAGCGCCAATCCCGGCAACGAACGCGAAGAGACGACCTTCGCCGATATCGGTGCACGCGCCGCCGCTTTCGCCCACGCCCTGCATGACACGCTCGGCATCACTGGTGATGAACGCGTGGGCTCCCTGATGTGGAATTGCGCAGAGCACCTCGAAGTACTTTTTGGCACTGCCTGCAAGGGAGCGGTGTTTACGCCGCTCAACAAGCAGCTCATGAATGATCAGATCCGGCACATCATCAACCACGCCGAGGTTCGCGTCATCGTCGCAGATGCCCGGTTAGCGGATCAGCTCGCGCGCGTATTGGACGGCGTGGAGTGCGTGCGCGCGGTGGTATTCACGGGCGTCGACAAGCCCAGCATTGCCCTGCCGGGCAACGTTGAGGTTTATAGCTACGAGCAGCTTCTGGATGGGCGCTCCACCGTCTACAACTGGCCAGTCCTGGATGAGCACACCGCTGCCGCCCTGTGCTACTCCACTGGCACCACCGGCGCTCCGAAAGGTGTGCTCTACTCACACCGCGCCCTGTTTTTGGAGGGGATGCAGTTGCGTTCTTCCGACTCCCTGTGCGTGACCCATGGTGAGACCTTCTTGTGCTGCATTCCCATCTATCACGTGTTGAGCTGGGGCGTTCCCTTTGCGGCGTGGATGACGGGCACGCCGCTGGTGCTTCCCGACGCCGACGTCTCCCCCGCTACCCTGGCCAAGATCATCGCCGCCACCTCCCCGCGCGTGGCGCATGGCGTGCCCACCATTTGGATTCAGCTCTTCGTGCACTACCTCAAGAACCCGCCGGAGCGCATGACGCTGACGGAGATTTTCGCCGGCGGATCGCCCGTCCCGCCGCAGCTCATCAAGAGCTGGGAGGAGCGCTATGGCGTGGACGTGGTTCACGTGTGGGGCATGGCGGAAACCACCACGGTGGGTACCGTGGCGCGCCCGCCCTCAGGTGCTTCGGGTGAAGCCCGGTGGGCCTACCGTATTTCCCAGGGGCGCTTTCCTTCCTCCCTGGAATACCGGGTGGTCAATGACGGCCACGTGGTCAACACCACGGACCGTAATGCCGGCGAGATCCAGGTGCGCGGCAACCTGGTGACCGGCTCCTACTATCACTCGCCCACCTCAGAGGACGGCGGTGCCGCCCACGAATTCCGCGGGAAGGACGTCGAAGATGCCGCCGCCAAGTTCACGGCCGACGGCTGGCTGCGCACTGGTGACGTAGGATTCGTCAACGAGGATGGCTTCCTCACCGTGGAGGACCGCGCGCGCGATGTCATCCGGTCCGGCGGCGAGTGGATCTACTCCGTCCAGTTGGAAAACCTCATCATGGCCAACCCGGTGGTGCTCGAATGCGCCGTCATTGGCTACCCCGACAAGCAGTGGGTCGAACGCCCACTAGCTGTGACCGTTCTTGCGGCGGATATCAGCCCCACGATTGAGACCGCCGAGCGCCTGCGTGACGGGATGCGCTCTGAGCTTCCATCGTGGATGCTGCCGGAGTACTGGACCTTCGTGAAGTCCATCGACAAGACCTCGGTGGGCAAGTTCGACAAGAAGGATCTTCGTGCCCATCTTGCCGAGGGCGCCTATAACATCATCCGGCTGAAGGGCCCGGGCGAGGCGCAGCGCCTCGATACCGAAGAGGGCGCCACGCAGTAGAGGGGCCGTGCGACTATAGATCTGCTATTACTCCGGCTAAAGTGTGGTTAATGTCTGATCGCGTCTTTCTGCCTACGCCCTCCCCGCGCGGTTCCACCCGCGGCGGTGCCGACGCAACGCCTCCGGACCTGCCGCCTGCATTAAGCGATGGTCGCCGCGACTTGCTCGACCGTTATGGACGCCAAGCGCGCGACCTTCGAGTCTCGCTGACCGATCGCTGCAACCTCCGCTGTACGTATTGCATGCCCGCCGAGGGCCTCGAGTGGATGCCCACTGCCCAGACACTCAGCGACGACGAGACCATCCGCCTCATCAGGATTGCCGTAACCCACTTGGGCATCCGCCAGGTGCGCTTTACCGGCGGCGAACCTTTGCTGCGCAAGTCGCTAGAGAAGATTATCGCCGCCACGACGCAGCTACGCACAGACGAAAAGTTGGCCCCCGCCACCGCACTGACCACCAATGGCTTGGGACTCCCCCGCCGCCTGGACGGTCTCATTGAGGCGGGGCTGGACCGCGTCAACATCTCCCTAGACACCATTGATCCTGAGCTTTATGCCCGCCTCACCCGGCGCGACAGGCTGGGCGATGTCTTCGCCGCCATCGAAGCCACCACAGCCGCCCACCGCGAAGGGCGTCTGGGCACGGTCAAAGTTAATGCCGTGGTTATGCCCGGAGTAAATGAAGAGGACATCGTCCCCTTGGCGCGCTACTGCCTCGAGCGAGGCGCGCAGCTGCGCTTCATCGAGCAGATGCCATTAGGCCCGCGCGAAGAATGGGAACGCTCCCGGATGGTCACCGCAGAAGATATTTTGGCTCGTTTGGGAGAAGAATTCGAGCTCACGCCTGTGCAGAAGCCCCGAGGCTCCGCCCCCGCCGCACTGTGGACCGCGCAAGCGCGCGATGGCTTAATACAGGTAGGCCGAATCGGCGTCATCGCATCCGTGACAAGGCCTTTCTGCGGCAATTGCGACCGCACGCGACTCACTGCGGACGGCGCTGTGCGTAATTGCTTGTTCGGCAACTCGGAGACGTCCTTGCGGGACTTGTTGCGCGGCGGCGCTAGCGACGCGGAACTCGCCGCCGCGTGGGCGGGCGAAATGTGGAAGAAGCTGCCGGGCCATGGTGTGGATGATGAAGGATTCCTCCAGCCCGATCGCCCGATGTCCGCCATCGGCGGCTAGATTGGGTGCAATGACAAGCACTGGGACTGACTTAAGCATCGAGGAGTATTTCGACCGCCTCCACGCATTGGTTCGCGTCCTGCCTGCGGAGCGCGCTCCCCTTGTACAAGGCCGCGTTCTGGCCGAGCCACTCTTCGCCCGTCTTCCCCTCCCGCCGCGGGATAATTCGGCGATGGACGGCTTCCTCATCCCAGCTCCGGCGTCACCTGATGACTTAACCACCCCATTCACGCTGCCTGTTATAGGTGATGTCCCAGCAGGCTCACCCACTCAGGTCCCGCAGCCTGGGACCGCGGTGCGAATCATGACTGGCGGGGAGGTTCCGGAGGGTTTTGATGGCCTGGTCATACCAGTAGAAAACACCGATGTTCCCCTAGGGCCCGGACCTGTGCCTGAAACCGTTACGGTGCACCACCTGCCCGACCGTAACCATATCCGGCGACGCGGTTCCCACATCGACGCCGGCCACCAACTCGCTGGATCTGCCACGCTTGTCGACGCCCCCCTTATCGCCGCCAGCCTCTCCTCCGGCGTTGACAGCGCCGTGGTTCACCGCATCCCACGAGTAACCATCATTGCCACGGGTGAGGAGCTGATCAACGGCCAGCTTTCCGATTCGAATGGGCCCATGCTCGAAGCCCTCATTTCTTCCACCGGTCTCTGCGAGATCACCCGCACGGTCTGTGGAGATTCCCCCATTGAGCTGCACCGGCGCTTCAACGCGGCCGCTGCGGATTCCGATCTCATTGTCACCACCGGCGGCGTCTCGGCCGGCGCCTTCGACGTGGTTCGCGCCGTGATTGAGGATGCCGTGGAACGCGATGATTACTGGTTCGGCCACGTCAACCAACGGCCCGGCGCGCCTCAGGGCCATGCGCTCTGGGACGGTATCCCCGTGGTGTGTTTGCCGGGCAACCCGGTGGCGGCGTTTGTCTCCGCACACCTCTACCTCACCCAACTGCTGCGCTCTCTGCGCGGACTGCCCCGCCCCGCGGGTGTCAAGGACCGGCCGTGCCTCACGGCCGTCGCCGGTGCGGACTTCCCCGAACCTCACCACCCGCTCATTCAGCCGTGCTCCATCACCATGACGGAATCCATTACCGCAAGCCCACCGCCGGGTCCGCGTATGCGCAGCCACCACGTTGCCGCCCTTCCGGGCACACACGGCTTTGCGCTGCTGACGAGTCCGGTCGCCGCCGGCGAGCAACTTACCGTCTACCCTTACTAGCTTCACAATCCGCCTCCACATCCCCCACCCCTCCATTGCTACCAAAGATCGCGCATCTGAACACCCGGATCGGCCCACTCTTCGTCAGCTAGGCTAGGTCCACGCTAGGAAAGGATTCTTGTTTAGACATGAAGTTCACTCACCTCAATGCCGCCGGCTCCGCCTACATGGTGGACGTCACCGAAAAACAGCCCACGGTACGCACAGCTACCGCCCAAGGCGAGGTCGCGTGCTCACCAGAAGTTCTCACCGCGCTGCAGGAGGGAACCGTGCCTAAGGGCGACGTGCTTGCGGTTGCGCGTGTTGCTGGCATCGCGGCGGCCAAGAAAGTTCCTGATCTCCTTCCGCTGGCCCACACCATTGGGGTACATGGCTGTGCGGTGGATATTGAGCTGTGTGAAGACCACGTTTTCATCGAAGCCACAGTTCGCACCGCCGACCGCACCGGCGTGGAAATGGAGGCGCTCACCGCGGTGAACATCGCCGCCCTAGCGCTCATCGACATGGTAAAAGGCGTCGACCGCTCCGCCTATATCCGGCGCTGCGGCATCACCGCAAAGTCCGGCGGTCGCTCGGGTGATTGGTCCCGCGAACTGCCCGGCGCGGAAGGATAGAGAACAATGCCAGGTGTCATTGTTTTGGCGGGCGGACGCGGCACACGCATGGGAGGCGTGGACAAGGCAAGTATCACTCTCGCCGGTGAGCGCCTTATCGACCGCCTCCTGCGCCAGCTTCCTTATGGCGCGCCGGTAGCGGTCGTCTCGCCCTATCGTTTGGGCATGCCCCAGGTGTGCGAAAGCCCCCTGTTTGGCGGGCCTGCCGCAGGCATCGCTGCGGGCCATGCCGCGCTGGTCAGCTCCTCAGAGCCCACCACCGCCATCTTTGCCGTCGACGCCCCGGATTCCCCGCGTATCCTGCCTGTCCTAGAACAGGCCTTAGAAAGCTCCGATGCTGATGCCGCAGTGGCTGCCCTCGACGGGAGTCTACAACCGCTGTGTGCGCTGTGGCGTACTAAGGCCCTCACCCGCGCGCTGGAGGAGCTCGGAGATCCACGCAACAAGCCGGCCATGCACTTACTGAGGCTCGCGGGCACCATCACTGAGGTCGAGGCAACGCCCGCGGTGCGCGATATCGACACCTTGGAGGAATTACGTCTACGGCGCGAGCGCCTTGCTACTCAACGATAATCTGGCCGTGCTGGCCCTTCTCCGCGTTCGTCATGAGGTGGTTGACAAAGGAGTAGGTCCCCGGCTCGTTGAAGGTCATCTCCACGAATCCGCCCTGGGCCGGTAGAAGGTCCAGCGCCTGGGAACCGGAATCCTTCGCGCCCTTAATCAGGTAGGCGCCTTCCTTGTACACGGTGTCGAACTGCTCGCCCACGACGTGGAAGCTCAACGGCAGATCCGGGCCGAGGTTGACCACCCAGATGCGCACGGTATCGCCCACCTTGGCGCGCAGCGGGGCAACATCATACTGGTTGGGATAGTAATTGAAGGCCGTGAGGTCATAGTCGCCGTCGCTGACGCGCTGCGCATCCGCCCCCTCTGCTTCTTTGCCCGCGGAGGCCAAGAAGACCTCGTTTGACGTCATGACATACTCCGCATCAACGTCTGCCAGGGCATCTTCACCGCGCGGATCAATGATGACCGCGCCCGCCATACCGTTGGCAATGTGCAGGCTCATCGGCATGGTGGAGCAGTGATACATCCAGATACCTGCCCGGTGAGCCACGAATTCATAGGTCAACGATTCGCCCGGCTGGATCGTCTTCATGTTCTCATCCGGGTTGACCTCACCGGCGTGAAAGTCCACCGAGTGCCCCATCGAGCCCTCATTCTTGATGGTGATGCGGAACTTATCCCCTACCTTGCCGCGCAAGGTAGGCCCGGGTGCTTGCCCGTTGAAAAGCCACCGGGTTTGGCGCACGCCTGGGGCAACCTCGACTTCTTCCTCGGTCATCGCCCACGTTTCCTCATGGAGGTCCCCTTCGGCGGGGGCAAGGGAGGCATCAAAAGCCTTAAAGTTCTCGCGGGCTGCCATGCGCTCGGCGGCCGAGGGCACCGTCGCCGGTGCGCCGGCGGAGCCGGTGCTTTCCGACGCCCCCGCATGATCATGCTCACCGGATGCTGACTCGCCGACGTTGACCATGAATGTCATGCCCTGCATCTTGTGCCCGGCGATCGTGCAATAGCCTTCCACGGACTCCTCGATGATTCCAGCATCGAGCTGCACCGTTTCGCCCGGTTCCACCCGGCCCGTCTCCTCGCGCCCAATCTTCAGGTCATGAACCTGGTCACCGGTGTTGGTGAAATTCACTACGAGGTGACTGCCCGCTGCCACGTCAATGGAGGACGGCACAAAGGCCATGCCGTCCACGGAGACGTCAACAGTCACGGCGTCGGCGGATGCCACCGTAGCTGGGTCCTGTTTGCCTGTGGTCGAGTTGAACACAGCCAGTCCAATGACAGCGAGGAGCGCGACGATGATGATGAGCCAGGACGCCCACTTCTTTTCGGAATGCTCCTTCTTAACGGGCACGCTTGACATGAACTTCTCCTTGAGATGATGCGACGGCCCATGCCAGGGCCGCACTATTGGCGATGAGTCCTAGCCACATCATGATAAGCCCGGCCACAGACACACCGGCAATGCCGAGGAGGCTGAGCACACCGCCCACGTTAATGAGCCCTACTCGCAGGAACCCGGCAATATGCCCGTGCGCGGGACGGGCCGCCCCGGCCAGGATGGGCAGCATGTGATGGAGCACCCCGGTGACCAGCTGCAGCAGGCCGGCACCAAGAAACACCGGCATGAGCAGTAACGTCACCGCGCGTGGGTAGGCCCCTGCGATGGTGGCCGCGGCGTCACCGGCGCAGAGCGCCACCATCCACACCAGCCCCGCCATCGCGGACACACTAGCCGTGGTCTTGTCGCCACCAAGTGCACCGGCCAGCACTGGCTGGATGATGAGTACGGCAGCAAGCACGGTGAGCAGCTGCGCCATGCCGGCAGCGCGGGTGAGCCCGGAGGCGTCGGCAAGCATGGCCACCCCCAGCCCCACGCAATGCACGGTCAAAGCCCGGCTGCACCGCGCCCGAGCAACCGCTGAGATGGGGGTTCGGGTCAACGTGGGCAGCAGCGTGATGACCGTGCCCAGGATGGTAAGCAGGCCGAAGCCCCACACCATCCCGCGTGAGTGCGCGGCCACCAACAGCGAGTAATTCCCTACCCCGTGCGCAGCCAGAATGACCAGTAGCACCGAGAACACCATGAAGCAGGCCGCCGCCAGATAAAAAGGCACGGTCACGGCGAAAGAACCAGATAAAGAGCCCCGGAGCGTGGTCCACAGCGCCCACAGGTGCCACGCAACGGCAGCGATGACCAGTGCCGAGCCACTATCTGAGAGCACGCCCCAGTCATAGCCCGCGCGATCAACAAGGAGAAGAACTAGCCCCACCTGAACCAGCCCTACCCGCGCGCCCACCCCGCGGAAACCGGCAGCCGGAGTGCGGGTGAGCGCCTCCGTGAAGTGGGTACTGAATACGAGGATCGCGGTGGTCAGCGCGCCGAGGGTAAATGGGTGGATGAGGTCCCACCACACGACGGGTGCTCCCCAAAAACTTGCCACGGTGATTCCCACGCCGACCGTGATCCAGAACGCGACGAGGCTAAAGGCAAGGGTGTGCCAGCGCCGGCGCGAAGCCAGGGAGACATCACGCAGAGACATATCTGACATACTTATTTGCACGGATATAATCGTAGTAAATTAGTTGCACGGGCAGCAACGCCCGCCGCCCTAGAACTCGAAAGGAATCCATCAATGAACTTGCCGCTTGTCGACGCCTCCAAGGGCCGCGACATTCCCACCCTTAACGCGTCCGAAATCCCTCATGCAGTGCGTCACGGCGCCGTCCATGGAGCCTTGGGCACCCTCAACGTGGGCGAATCCATGATTCTCATTGCTCCACACGACCCGCTTCCGTTGCTCACAGAGGTGGACCAGCGCGAAGAATCCTTCGACCGTGAATACCTCAAGAAGGAACCAAAGGAAGTTCACATTAAATTCACGCGAACCGCGTAAAGATGCCGTAACGTAACTGACCATGCGCCGCTTGAAAATTGCTGTCTCTGTTCTCGCCGCCGCGCTGACAGTGGCCGGCTGCACCTCGAGCTCCGACGAGCCGTTGCAGGTATTTGCCGCGTCCTCCACGCGCGTGCTTAATGACGACCTCTCCGGCGCATCCGAAGCCCCGCTGGCGTTCAACAACGGCGGCTCTTCCGCCCTAGTTCAGCAAATCAATGAAGGCGCTCCCGCAGATCTGCTCCTCACGGCTTCCCGGGAGACCATGGATGATGCGACTGCTCAGGGCACCGTCGACACCCCCGTGACCCTAGCCAGCAACGTCATGGTCATGGTCGTGCCGAAGGGCAATCCCTTGGGACTGCGCTCCGCGGCCGACCTAGAACCCTCTGCACGCCTCGTGCTCTGCGACCCAAGCGTGCCCTGCGGCGCCATCTCCACGCGCATCATGGAGGCCAACAACTGGGACCTGCACGCTTCCTCCCTGGAGGGACAGGTAGCTGACGTCCTGGGTAAGGTCGCCTCCGGTGAGGCGGACGCCGGATGGGTCTATTCCACCGATGCCGCTGCTAGTGAGGACGTCGAGGCCATCCCGCTGGACCACGCGGAAGACTTCCGCAATGAGATCATGGGCGCGGTGGTAACTGATTCACCCCGGCACGACGAAGCCCAGGATGTCCTCAACCTCCTCGATTCGGATTTTGACAGCACCTGGGAAAAATACGGTTTCACCCCGGTGGACTAAGTGTCACGCGTGATTTTGCGCGAACAGCGCCCGCGGACAACGTGGCCGGTCATCGCCGCCGGCGTGCTCGCTGCGGTCTACATCCTTGCCCCGGTGCTCGCCCTCGGGGTGCGAGTGCCCTGGCCGAAGCTCGCCGACACGCTGAGCGCTCCGGCGACCCATGACCTTCTCCGCGTCAGCCTTTCCGCGGCGGCGTTGTCTACCTTGCTGTCCACGATCCTGGGCACCTGTCTGGCTCTGTGGCTCCAGCAGCTGCGCCGCGTGTCTCACCTTGTGCGGCTGGTGGTCTACCTCCCTTTGGCCATGCCTCCCGTGGTGGGCGGGTTGGCGCTCACCGCACTGCTCGGGCGCCGCGGACTGCTTGGCCCGGTTTTAGAGCAGGCTGGGCTGCACGTGTCTTTCGCCTTTCCCGGTGTTGTGGCAGCTCACTTATTCGTCACCCTGCCCTTCGTGGTGGTGGCGGTAGATTCTGCGCTGCGGCAGCTCGACCCCGAAGTCGTGGCCAGCGCGCGGGGCATTGGCCTGAGCACAGGAACCATCCTTCGGCGCATCATCCTGCCCGCTATCCTCCCTGCCGTGTTCACCGGCGGTGCTCTGGCGTTCGCTCGCTCGCTGGGTGAATTCGGAACGACGATCACCTTCGCCGGATCCCTGCCCGGTTCTACTCGGACCATGCCCAGCGGCATCTACCTTGAGCGCGAGGTCAGCGCGGACAATGCCTATGCGCTGTCGGCCGTATTGATCGGGATAGCCATCCTCACGCTCACCGCGGCCGGAATGCCTCTGCTGCTGCGCCGCCGCCGCGAGCAAGCTGTGCGCGCTTTGCAGCCCATGGACACGGCTAAGCTCCGCACGATGACCTCCCCACAGGTTTCTCCCCGCGATCTCGTCGTCACGATTGGTACCACCACCACGTCGTTCCGTGGCGGGCGGGTGACCGCTGTGGTTGGCCCCAACGGGGCTGGCAAGACCACGTTGATGCGTTTCATTAGCGGGCGCTTACAGGGAGCCCAGACAAATGCCGAGCGTGTGGTCATGCTCTCCCAGGACCCCGGGCTGCCTCCCACCGCCACCGTGGAACAAGCTTTGACCATGGTGACCAAGGATGGACAAAGGACCCAGGAGTTGCTGAACGCAGCTGGATTGCAGGAGCTGGGCCATGTTGACGAGCTTTCCGGCGGGCAGGCCGCGCAGGTTGCCCTCCTGCGCGCGCTTGCGGCGCGCCCAGAGGTCTTGGTCGTGGACGAGCCTTTTGCCGCCATGGACGTAGAATCCGCCGCCCGGTGGCGCCACCTTTTGCGCCTCTCAGCGGCCGACCGCACCACCATCATTGTCACCCACAACCGCGTGGACCTCACCACGCTGGCGGACGACATCGCTGTAATGGAAGCCGGCGAGGTCATCTCCCTAGGGCCCGTGTCCCTGCTGTTGGAGCAGCCCACCACTCACTTCATGGCGGAGCTATCAGGCGTCAATCTGCTACGGGGCAGCCTCCGCGATGGGGTGTTCACTCCTGCTCGCAGCGGTGACCACTGGGCGGCCTTCCCCCAGAGCGCACTAAACTTCGACAGCACCGGTGCGCTGAGCGCCACAATTCTTGCTGACTTGGGCAGCTCAACCCTGGTGGAGATCGATGGCCAACGGGTGACTCTAGACCAACCGGCACGCAGCAAGGCCCCCGGTGAGGTTGTGCCTGTGTTCCTCGATTCCGCTGCTTTAAGGCTTTATGCACTGAAATAGGGGAAGAGATGCGAGCGGATGTAAGATCCTCGTAGCGTTGTCCAAGGAGAGGCCGTTTATGTCTACGTCATCTGCGCATAGCCCGCGCTCGTCTACTGAGCTTTTTCCCGACACGATGAAGCTCTCCCCCAAGCAGAGCGAGGTACTCTCAACCCTGCAGACATTCCCGCAAGGAGCACGCGCCGCCGAGATTGCACAGGAACTGGGGATGCACGTTAACACCGCGCGCGGCCACCTAGATGAGCTCGTTAACGCCGGCGCGGTGCGGGTAGTTACCGCCCCAGCGCACGGGCGTGGGCGCCCCTCCCTGATCTTCCAAGTACGGGTACCCGACAACCGTTCGGTGGCGGAGGAATACGTCACGCTGATTAGCGTCCTGGTCACAGCGCTGGCGGATAAAGAGCAGCTCAATGACTTTTCATCCGAGCAAGCGCGAGAGATCGGCCGCGCGTGGGCTAAAGCCACGGCCAACAGCCGCGGTGCTGAGGCGCTGGCACCGCTCTACCGGACGATGCGCGATATGGGTTTTGACCCGGTAACCTCGGTGGAGCAATTCGCCGAAGAAGGCCGCACCACAGTGCAATTACACGCCTGTCCGTTCGTCACGGCCGGAATTCAGCCCTCCCCCTTCGTCTGCGCCATCCATGATGGCTACCTAGATCAAGCGGCTGCCGATTCAGGCGGGCGGCTTAGCCTGAAGCTCATTCCTAAAGCCGGAAACGGCGTGTGCCGAATCGACGTGGAAGAGAGCAGCTAGCTAGGCTAACCGCGCTCGACGGTGACCGGCCCGGCGACCTCCAGCTCCAGCACGCGCAGGTTCTGCCCGCGGGCATCATCGAGGATCTCCTCCTCGATGGGCTCGGTGTGCAGGACCATGACGGTGGGGCCAGCGCCGGAGAGATAGGCGGCGTAGCCGCGGTTGCGCAAGCGGTTCACCCACTCCGCGGTGACCGGCAGGACATCAGCGCGATAGGGCTGGTGCAGGCGGTCGCGGGTACCCTCCCACAGCAGGTCCGGGTAGGTGGTCAGCGCCGCCACGTTTACTGCAGTGCGGGAGACGTTGAAGGCGGCATCGGCATGCGTGACGTGCGAGGGCAGCACGCGGCGCACGGCCTGCGTCGACGCATGAAAGTCCGGTACCAAGGCCGTGGCCTTAATGCTCGGGTGCACGTCCAAGGTCGCGGCACGGTACTCCGGCAGCGAGCGGCCGTCGACAGGCACGGTGGTCCAAGAGACCACGGCGTTGCCCAACACAGAGGCAGCTGCGTTATCCGGATGCCCTTCGAACGCCGAGGACAGCTGCACAACCTGCTGTTCCGAAAGCGGGAATCCCGCTAGGCCATTGCCCGCGGCCACGCCGGCCACCGCGGCGGACGCCGAGGAGCCCAGGCCACGGGACTGCGGGATGTTGTTCGTGCACACCACGCGCAGGCCGGAGACTTCTACGTCGGCAGCCTTCAGCGCTGAGCGGATGGCCTTGACAACGAGGTGGGAGCCATCGCGCGGCAGCTCGTCTGCGCCCTCGCCGAAGATCTCCACCTCCAGGCCGGAGCGGGTAACTTCCACCTCCACGGTGTCGTAGAGACTCAGCGCAATACCCAGGGTGTCGTAGCCCGGGCCCAGGTTGGCCGAGGATGCCGGGACCTGGACGGTGACCTTGGTGCCTACTTCGATATCGATACTCATTGTTCTCTCTGAGTCCCTATACGCCCAGACGAATGACGGAGTGTACGGCCTTGACCTCATCGAGCTCGCCGAGGGCTGCGACGATCTCCTCGAGCACCGCTTCCTTCGCTGCGTGGGTCACCACGATGAGGCGAGCGGTGGCATCGCCGTCCTCCTGGCGCACGGTGCGCAGTGACACCCCGTGGCGGGCAAAGACACCGGAGATGGCAGAAAGCACGCCGGTGCGGTCTTCAACTTCCATGTCGACGTGATAACGAGTTTCCACTTCTCCGAACTCCGCAATAGGTAGGTTGGCGTAGGTGTTCTCCCCCGGCGCTTGGCCGCCGTGGACAATGTTGCGTGCCGCGCCGATGACGTCACCCAGCACAGCCGAAGCCGTCGGGTTGCCGCCGGCACCGTTGCCGTAGAACATCAGGGAACCGGCGGCCTCCGCCTCGACGAAGATGGCATTGTAGGACTGGCTAACCGACGCCAACGGGTGATCCTTCGGGACCAAAGTCGGGTGCACGCGGGCATTGACGGATTCCGCGCCGGTCTCCTCATCAACCAAGCGCTCACAAATAGCGAGCAGCTTGATGGAATAACCGGCTTGGTTGGCGGCCGCGATATCGTCCGCGGTGATCTTGGAAATGCCCTCGCAATAGACGTCGTTGAAGGTCAGGCGGGTGTAGAAGCCAAGGGAAGCCAGGATGGCGGCCTTGGAGGCGGCGTCGTGGCCCTCCACGTCCGCGGTGGGATCGGCCTCGGCGTAGCCCAGGCGGGTGGCCTCAGCCAGCGCGTCCTCGTAGGAGGCGCCGGTGGTCTCCATGGCGTCCAAGATAAAATTGGTGGTTCCGTTTACGATTCCGGAGATGCGCTGGATCTTGTCACCGGCCAGGGAACGGCGCAGCATGCCGACGACCGGGATGGCGGCGGCCACCGCAGCCTCGAAATAGAGGTCGACGTCAGCGCGCTCAGCAGCCTCCGCCAGCTCATCCGCGTGCGCGGCCACGAGGGCCTTGTTGGCGGTGACCACGGATTTACCGGCATTAAGGGCGGCGAGGACGAGCTCGCGCGGGAAGTCAATGCCGCCGATAACCTCGACGACGAGGTCGATATCATCGCGCAGGACGAGCGCCTTAGCGTCGTCCGTCAGCAGCTCCTTCGGCACGCCCGGACGAAGCTTGTTCTTGTTGTGCACGGCTACGCCGCGGATCTCCACCGGGCCGCCGATGCGGTGCGCAAAAGCGTCCGCATTCTCCTGTACGAGGCGGAAAACCTCGGCGCCTACGGTGCCAAACCCAAGCAGCGCAATACCTACTGGTTCGCCTTCGGGCTTCTTGCTACGGTTCGTCGTCATGGTGTCCCTTTGTTGATGTTGCGTGTGATTCTTACGTGCTAGCCCATCACTATACAGAACGAGCTGTCTATTTCTATACAAAATGGCCGGCACTGGGCGCGACCGGCCATGTCATAGTGAATAAAATACGGTGAGCTGTGACAACGCCGCGCTAATCGACGTCCAACGCCAGCAAGTCCTCCACCGTCTCCCGGCGCAGCATGAGCTGGGCCTTGCCGTCGCGCACGGACACAACCGCCGGGCGCAAAGCGCCGTTATAACGCGAAGCCATCATGTACTGATAGGCGCCGGTGGTGGCGAAGGCGAGGAGATCACCGGTGGTGATATCCGAGGGGAAACGGCGCTCGTTGACCAGGATGTCGCCAGATTCGCAGTGGAAGCCCACTATGCGTGAATCCACCGGCTCACCCTGGGTGCGGCGGTTAACCACGCGCACGTCGTACTCAGAGCCATAAAGCGCTGGGCGGATGTTATCGGACATGCCGCCGTCCACGGAGAGGTAGCGGCGCATCGGCAGATCCGCCTTGCCGGTTTCTACGTCCTTGACCGTGCCCACGCGGTACACGGTGACCGCAGAGGCACCCACCAGGGAGCGGCCGGGTTCCACCAGCACGAAGGGCGGCGTGATGTCGAGCTCGGTGGCGGTGCGTTCCACGGCGTCGAGCAGATCCTTGGCCAGCGTGGCGACGTCGAGCGCTTCCTCGTATTCCATGTAGGGAATGCCGAAGCCGCCGCCCAAGTCCAGCTCCTCGAGGGCAACGCCGAGCTCGCAGTGGATGCGCTTGTACAGGCTGAGCACGCGCTCGGCGGCCAGCTTGAAACCATCAGCATTAAACACCGAAGACCCCACGTGGCAGTGCAGGCCCACAAGCTTAAGGTTGGCGGATTCCAGCACCTTCTGCGCGGCGTTGAAGGCGGCACCGGTGGACAGGGAAATGCCGAACTTCTGATCCTCGTGCGCCGTGGCGATGAACTCGTGGGTATGTGCATCCACGCCGGGCTTCACGCGGATCATCACTGGCTGCACGCGGTCGGCGGACGCCGCGATGCTATTGAGGCGCGAGAGCTCCTCCTCGTTGTCGAGGACGACGTGCCCGATACCTTTATCCACGCACAGCTGCAGGTACTCGTCTTCCTTGTTGTTGCCGTGGGCGGTCATGCGCTCCGCCGGGAAACCTGCGGCCAGCGCCAGCTTGGCCTCATTGAGGGAGGCCACGTCGAGGCACAGGCCCTCCTCATCTACCCAGCGCACGATGCGCTTGGTGATGAAGGCCTTGGAGGCATAGTGCACGTGGTCGGGCCCGCCGAAGGCTTGGGCCATATCCCGGCAGCGCGAGCGGAAGTCCTGCTCGTCGAAGACGTAGAGCGGGGTGCCATATTCTGCGGCCAACTCGGTCAGAGCCACACCGCCAATCGAGACCACACCATTAGAGTCTCGAGCGGCGTTGCGCGGCCACACGTGGGCCGGAAGAGAATTGAAATCAGTCATCGATACCTTTTCTTACATCTTCTCCGGCGCGCTGACCCCGACCATGGTCAAGGCATTCGCCATGACCTGGCGGGTGGCTGCAGCCAGGGCAAGGCGTGCGGAGTGGATCGGCTCGGTCTCTTCGCCTGCCTTCGGCAGCACCTGGCACTGGTCATAGAAACGGTGGAACACGGCAGCGAGCTCCTCGGCATAACGCGCGATGCGGTGCGGTTCACGCAGCGTGGCGGCGGTGGCCACAACCTCGGGGAACTCGCCCAGGGTGCGGATAAGGTCGCCTTCCTTGTCGTGGGTGAGGAGGTCGAGGGGGGCGTCGCCAAGCGCGGCAGTGTCGAAGCCCAGGTCCGTGGCCTTGCGCAGGATCGAGCAGATGCGGGCGTGGCCATACTGCACGTAGTAGACCGGGTTATCGGACGACTGGGAGGCCCACAGGCCCAAGTCAATGTCCAGGCTGGAGTCCACGGAGGAGCGCACCAGCGAGTAGCGCGCGCCGTCGACGCCGATGGCCTCGACGAGGTCATCCAAGGTGATAACGGTACCCGCGCGCTTGGACATCTTGACCGCCTTACCGTCGCGGACCAGATTCACCATCTGGCCGATGAGCACCTCAACGGCCTCCGGGTCATAACCCAAAGCCTGGGCCGAGGCGCGCAGGCGGGCGATGTAACCGTGGTGGTCAGCGCCGAGCATGTAGATGGCCAGGTCGTGGCCACGGTCGAATTTATCGGCCACATAAGCGATGTCGCCGGCGATGTAGGCAGCATTGCCATCGGACTTGATGACCACGCGGTCCTTATCGTCGCCGTATTCGGTGGACTTCAGCCACCACGCCCCCTCGGCTTCGTAGAGTTTGCCGTTGTCCTTGAGCGTCTGGATAGCCTTCTCCACGGCACCGGATTCGAAGAGGGAATTCTCGTGGAAGTACACGTCGAAGTCCACGCCGAATTCGTGGAGGGATTCCTTGATCTGGGCAAACATCATCTCCACGCCGTCAGCGCGGAAGTTCTCCTGGACCTCGGCATCGCTGCCCTCGAGAGCCTGCGGGTTCTTCTCCACTACCGCCTGCGCGATGTCCTTAATGTAGTCGCCGCCGTAGCCATCCTCCGGGGTGGGCTCGCCCTTGGCCGCGGCCACGAGGGAGCGAGCAAAACGGTCGATCTGTCCGCCGTGATCATTGAAGTAGTACTCGCGGGTCACGTCCGCGCCGGAGGCCTCGAGCACGCGGCCGAGTGAGTCCCCCACGGCGGCCCAACGGGTACCACCCAGGTGGATGGGACCAGTCGGGTTCGCGGAGACGAACTCCAGGTTGATCTTCTTGCCCTGGTAGGTGGAATTGCTGCCGAACTCTGAGCCGGCGTTAAGAACCTGCGCCACGATGGCACCTTGTGCGGCGGCAGCGAGGCGAATGTTGAGGAATCCCGGGCCCGCGATGGACGCTTCATCGATGGCGTCGTTGCCTGCGAGGGCATCGGCAAGCCACTGCGCCAACTCGCGCGGCTGGGCGCCAGCCTTCTTAGCCACCTGGAGGGCCAGGTTAGTGGCGTAATCGCCGTGCTCCGGGTTGCGTGGGCGCTCCACGGTCACGGTCTCTGGCAGGACTGAGGCGTCTAGCTCATGCTCGGTGAGCACGGCGGCAGCGGTGTTCTTGATCAGGACGGAAAGATCTTCAGGATTCATAGGGCCAAAGTCTATCGTCCCCGCCGCTGGGAGGCACTATCAGGTCGCGGACGTTAGCAAGGTCACCCACCCCCGTAGTGTGAATCCGGCGACACAAGCACTCGCATGGTTTTACCCTAAACTTGATATCTGAACCGATTTATTCTTTCGCCTCTCTCGCCCGGCCGAAACTTGTGGTGCCACACCGCGGGGACCACCGCAGGGACGCCGGCGGGACTCAACCTGAAGTGAGCGTTATGTCTACATTCACAATCACCACCGACGCCATCGCTGGCAACGTCGGGCTTACCGCGCTGGTGTCCACGCTGCCGCTCATCGCGTTCTTCATCATGCTCCTGGGGATCAAGGCCCGCGCCCACACCTCGGGTGCGGTAGCGCTTCTCGTAGCGGTTCTCATCGCCATTTTCGGCATGGGCATGCCAACCGGCATGGCTTTGTCCTCCGCGGTGCGCGGCGGGCTCTTCGGCCTCTTCCCCATCGTCTGGGTGATCATCACCGCCATCTGGTTCTACGAAGTGACCGTGGCTTCCGGACGATTCAATGACCTGCGCAAGACCTTTGACTTGCTGGGCGATGGCGATATCCGCATCCAGGCCATCCTCATCGCCTTCTGCTTCGGCGGCCTGCTGGAGGCCCTCGCCGGCTTCGGCGCCCCCGTGGCGATTACGGCGACCATGATCCTGGCCTTGGGTGTTAAGCCGCTCAAGGCGGCCACCACGGTGCTCATTGCCAACACCGCGCCCGTGGCCTTCGGCGCGGTGGGCATCCCAGTCACCACCGCGGGCTCGGTCGGCGGGCGCACCGCCGAGCAGACCGCTGACATCGCCGCGTTGATTTCCCTCCAGGTCCTGCTCATTGCCGCCGTCGTGCCTTTCTTCATCCTCTTTATCCTTGACGGCATGCGCGGTGTTAAGGAGGCCGGCCCCGCCGCGGCCGTCATCGGCATCTCCTTCGCCATTGCCCAGTGGGCCGCGGCTACCTTCTTCGCCTACCAGCTCACCAACGTCGTGGCCTGCATCGTCTCCCTCGGCGCGGGCTTCATCTTCCTGCGTGTGTGGAAGCCCAAGGGTGTCGACAGCCTGCGCGAGCGCATGGAGCTGCCCGCCCAGGAGGAGGTCACGGATCTCAACAGCAGCCGCATTTGGATGGCCCTGCTGCCCTATGCCGTGGTCACCGCTGTCTTCGCCATCGCCACCGCATGGCCGGCCATCTTCGGCTTCCTCCAGGTCAACGTTGCCTGGCCGCTTCTCGACGGCACCGTCTTCGACGCCGAAGGCCACGCCATGGACACCGCCTTCACGTTCAACGTGCTGGGCAACCCGGGAACCCTACTGCTGATTTCCGGCATCATCGTGGCCCTTATCTACATGACCTTCAACGAGAACGGCCGCTACAAGCTGGACGCCTCCGCGCCGCTGACCAAGTTCGGCGAGGTTGTCTCCCGCATGAAGTTCTCCGCGCTGACCATCATCCTGGTCCTCGCACTGGCCTACACCATGAACTACTCCGGCCAAACCATCTCCATCGGCCAGTTCGTGGCTTCTGTCGGCGGCATCTTCGCGCTCTTCTCCCCCGTCCTGGGCTGGATCGGCACCGCCGTCACCGGCTCGGATACCTCCGCCAACGCACTCTTTGCCAACCTGCAGGTCACCGCCGCCGAGCGCATCGGCGTCAATCCGGACCTCATGCTGGCCGCCAATACCTCCGGTGGCGTTGTGGGCAAGATGATCTCCCCGCAGTCACTGGCCATCGCCGCCACCGCCGTGCAGATGGAGGGCGAGGAATCCCGCATCTTCAAGGCGGTCGTGGGCTACTCCGTGGCCTTCCTCGCCGTCGTGTGCGTCATCGTCTTCCTCATGACCAACGTGCTGGGCTTCTTGGTCCCCTAAAAGGGTTTAGCCATAAAGTTCTACACCACTAACTACCCCCAGATTCGGGCGTCTTCATCGCCCAGTCTGGGGGTTGCCTCATATCGGCCGCGACCGCTGCGACCATCACCGCACGTTAGGAATTTCACAACATTAGTGTTGCGATAAAAAGCCAGGTAGGAGGGGTAATCCTGTGTCGATAATGTGAGTTTTGGGCGGTAGGCTTAAAGGTACACACTCGAAAAATGCCCAGTGCGGCTGTCCTGGTAGCGCGCATCCGAGCACAACTCCGCTGTGCACAGCACGGGACAAGCCACATGGAGGCAGATTAAGGAGCGCTCACAAATGCGAATAGCATTGTTTTCCACCTGCATCGGTGATTCACTCTTCCCCGATGCACACAAGGCCACGGCCCTCATTCTCTCCCGCTTAGGACATGAGGTGGTCTTCCCGGAGCAGCAGACCTGCTGCGGCCAGATGCACATTAACACCGGCTACCAGGAGCAGACCTTGGGCATGATCCGCACTTACGCGGATGCCTTTGCGGATCCGTCCATCGATTACGTCGTCTCCGCCTCCGGCTCCTGTGTAGGGGCCGTGCGCGAGCAGCACGAGATGATTGCAAACCGCTTCGGCACTTCCGCCGATGTGGACGGCGCCAAGAAGGCCGCCGGCAAGACCCTGGACTTGCCGGAGTTTCTTGTCGACGTCGCCGGTGTCACCAACGTCGGTGCCTTCTTCCCCCACCGCGTGACCTACCACCCTTCGTGCCACGGCCTGCGCTTCCTCAAACTGGGTGACCGCCCCTACCAGCTTCTTAAGGAGGTCGAAGGAATCGACCTCGTCCAGCTGCCTAATGCCGAAGAGTGCTGTGGTTTTGGCGGCACCTTCGCCCTCAAGAACGCCGAGGTTTCTGCAGCGATGGTCGGTGACAAGACCCGCCACATCCGTGAAACCGAGGCCGAATATATTACCGGCGGTGACTCCTCCTGCCTGATGAACATTGGAGGCGCTCTGGCTCGCCAGCGCTCCGGTGTTCGCGCTATCCACCTGGCGGAAATCCTCGCCTCCACCAAGGAACACCCGTGGACTCCCACCTCCGCGGCCTACTCCAAGGAGAAGATGCTCTAATGACTTCCTTCCTCGACACCACCCCTCCCCGCGCCCCAGAAGGCTACGGCAACCTGCGCGGTTCGAAGGCGTTCGTGCCGCTGGCACACGTTGGCCTCAATAACGCCACCCAGCGCCGCAACCTGCACCACGCCACCACCACCATTCGCAACAAGCGCCAGCACGCCGTGGAGGAGACCCCGGACTGGGAGCAGCTTCGCGACGCCGGTTCCGCCCTCAAGGATGACGTTGCTGTCCGCATGGGCGAACTGCTAGTCCAGTTCGAAGAGCAGGTAACCAAGCGCGGCGGCATTGTCCACTGGGCACGCGATGCCAAAGAGGCCAACAAGATCATTGAGGGCCTTATCCGCGAAACCGGTGAGACCGACGTGGTCAAGATCAAGTCCATGGCCACCCAGGAGATCGCGCTCAACGAGCACCTGGAAGAGGTCGGTATCCACGCCCAGGAGACTGACCTGGCGGAGCTCATCGTCCAGCTGGGCGAGGATAAGCCTTCCCACATTCTGGTCCCGGCCATCCACCGCAACCGCGCGGAGATTCGGGACATCTTTGTCAACAAGATGCCGAACACCGATGACTCCCTCAAGGCCGAGCCGGCGGAGTTGGCTGAGGCTTCCCGTAGCTTCCTGCGCGAGCAGTTCATGAAGGCCAAGGTCGCCATCTCCGGCGCTAACTTTGGTGTGGCAGAAACCGGCACTATCAACATCGTGGAATCCGAGGGCAACGGCCGCATGTGCCTGACCCTGCCGGAGACCCTCATTACCGTGATGGGCATTGAGAAGCTGGTCCCGACCTTCCAGGACCTCGAGGTCTTCCTGCAGCTGCTGCCGCGCTCCTCCACTGCTGAGCGTATGAACCCGTACACCTCGATGTGGTCCGGTGTGACTGAAGGTGACGGCCCGCAGAACTTCCACATCGTGCTTCTGGACAATGGCCGCACCGCAGCCCTGTCCTCCCCCAAGGGCCACGAAGCACTCAAGTGCATTCGCTGCTCTGCCTGCCTGAACGTCTGCCCGGTCTACGAGCGCGCCGGCGGACACGCCTACGGCTCTGTCTACCCGGGCCCAATTGGCATCTCCCTGACGCCGCAGTTGACTGGTATGAAGGACCACAACGATCCGTCGGCAAGCTTGCCCTATGCCTGCTCCCTGTGTGGCCGTTGCGACGAGGTATGCCCGGTGCGCATCCCCCTCTCCCAGGTCATTCTGGAAAACCGCTACCAGAAGGTCACTAACGCCACCCCGCCGGTGGAGGAAAAGCTCTTCCAAGTCGTGGAGCTGGTGTGGAAGAACCCGAAGATCTGGAACCAGATCACCCACATGGTGGCGCTCGGCCGTGTCCTCGGTGGCTTCAACGGAGTCATCGACAAGCTACCGCTGTTCATGTCCGGTTGGTCCGAGGTACGCGATACTGCCGTTCCTCCGAAGAAGTCCTTCCGCCAATGGTTCAACTCTGACGAAGCTCAAGAACTCCTCGCCCAAGCCAAGAAGGAGGGCATCAAGTGACCACCGCCAAAGAGGAAATCCTCAACCGCATTGCCGCCGCCCAAAAGCAGGCCGGTTTGCCGGACCACGTAGACATCCCGCGCGAATACCAGAAGGAAGGCACGCTCAACTCCGACGAGCTGCGCGAGATGCTTGTAGACCGCCTCGAGGACTACAAGGCTGATGTGCACGTCACCGATGAGTCCGGCCTGAACTCCACCCTCGTGGACATCCTCAAGGAGCGCGGCTGCTCGAATGTCGTCTACGCCCCCGGCATGGACGCTGGGCTTCTCGCCGGCTTCGAGGGCACCATCACCCCTGATGACAATGCCAAGGACCCGCGTGAGCTCGACGCCGTCGACGCCGTGGTGACCGAATCCCACGTCACCTCCGCGCAGACCGGCACCATCGTGCTCGAATCCAACGAGACGTGCGGCCGCCGCGCGCTGACCTTGGTGCCGGACCGTCACGTGTGCATCGTGCGCAAGGACCAGATTGTCTACGGCGTCCCAGAAATGGTCTCCCGCATCAACCCTGAGCGCCCGGCAACGTGGATCTCGGGACCGTCCGCTACCTCGGATATTGAGCTCTCCCGCGTGGAGGGTGTCCACGGCCCGCGCGATCTCATTGTGGTGATTGTTAAGTAGTGAGGCTTTCGGGGGCACCCGCCCTGTATGAGAGCTCGGCTCACATCACCCCTGACGCATAGGATAAGGCTCGTACCAATTTACGATTTTAGGAGCCTTGTTCTATGCGTCTTTCTCGCGTTTTAGGTTCGGTTCTAGGACCTGTAGCCATCGCCGCTGGCTTGGTTGCGGCACCTGCCGTTGCTCACGCTGACCAGCCCGTCATCAACTGGGGGCCGTGCCCAGAAGGGGTCACCGAGGAGCGCGCCGAATGCGGCCACGTGACCGTGCCGAAGTACTACGACGCACCAGACAAGGGCACCATCGACGTCGGTTTCATCCGCCTCAAGGCCACGGGCGAGCGTCAAGGCACTCTGTTCACCAACCCGGGCGGTCCAGGCGGTGACGCGTATAGCTGGGTCAACTTCGCTGCCTGGCCTGAGGAAGTCAAACAAGGCTACGACATCATCGGCGTTCAACCGCGTGGTTTGCGCGAGTCTGCACAGGTGAACTGCTCGTCAACTGAGGCGGGCGGAAACCCTCTAGAACAGCTGACAAAGATCGGCTCCATTACCCGCGACGACTGTGAGAAGAACACTCCGGGCTACACCGATTCCCTGACCACGGAGAACACCGCCAAGGACTGGGATGTCGTGCGCCAGGCGCTTGGTGAGGAGAAGATCAACATCTTCGGCCTCTCCTACGGCACCTTCTTGGGGTCCACGTACTCCACGCTCTATCCGGAGCACACCGACAAGGTCGTGCTGGACTCCGGAATGAACCCCAACATGGCGTGGAACCAGATTTTCGCTTCTCAGCAGGCTGGTTATGAGAATGCTCTGCATGACTTCTTTAGCTATGTGGCGAAGAACGACGCCACCTACCACGCCGGCACGACACCGCTGAAGGCCTACGAGCGCTGGTCTCAGATTGTGGCCGCGGAGGCGGGCGTGCGCCCCACCGTGCTTCCTCCGAACGCTCAGATTGGTGACCTCCCGCCGGGGCTCGAGTTTGCCGGCCAGCCCGGCGCCAATGTCATGACTGCGACCGGTGAGCTGCGCGTACAGGCAGAGCACCTCGCGGGCAAGGTCCAGAACCCGCAGGCTGTTCAGGCCACTTCGCCGACGCTCACCGCTACCCGTGACCTCCTTCCCCGCCCGGAGTCGTGGGACTCCCTAGCCAAGCACATTGGCGGCGTCGAAGCCATCAACTTTGAGGAGCAGGCCGCACAACAGGGCGAGCAGGACCCGCAAAAGGTCCAGCAAGAGATTCTCAACTCCATGAGCATGCAGAACATCATCATGTGCAATGAGAACACTGCGCCGACGGATCCGGCCTTCATACCGGCCTTCCTCTGGTCTAACTATGTCACGGTTGACCCGTTCTCACTGTTCAACGCGATGTATGCCTCCGGCGCCGGTTGCTCCGGCCGCGCACCGATCACTACCCCGATTGCCGTTTCTGGTGACAAGCTGCAGACCAAGCCACTGCAGCTGCAGGCTACCGGTGACCCGCAGACCCCGTATGCCTTCTACCGCGGCCTGTCTGACCCGATGCAGTCCCGCGTGGTGACCGTCCACGGCCCGGGTCACGGCCACTTCGCGGTGGGCAACAAGGCTGTCGACCAGATTGTGGTTGACTACCTGCGCACTGGCGAGGTCCACACCGCGGATGCCCCGGGCTTCTTTGACCAGCCCCAGGAACAGCCGGCCCAGTAAGCGCCCCAGCGAAAAACTCGAAGCAGTGGCTACTCCGGCCGCTGCTTCTTTCCCACCACACCCCCATCGGCGCTAGGCCAATTACTGCGCTTCAGTCTTTATAGGTTAGAATCGCATCGTTGGCATTTCGCCAGCAATGCCCTTGTAGCTCAGCGGATTAGAGCATCGGTTTCCGGTACCGAAGGTCGCAGGTTCGAGTCCTGTCAGGGGCACTTTTTCATGCCCGCCTACCCCGAATCGGCCAGTACGCCCCGGCCCACTTTTTACGACGCCACGTTTGCGGGTGGGCGGCTTGTCTCATTTTGCATCTCCCCAGACCTGAAACCCGCAACCTGCAGGGTGGGCGTCGTCAAGCGCCCTCCGGCACCAAGCCACTCACTTGGAAGTATCGGGATCGAGGTCTGGGGATATGGAACTAGTGCAAGCGCGCCTTAATATCCACAACCACTTCTTCCGGGTTCTTCGCCGAAGCAATGAGAGAACTCCGGCCACATTCAATGCGCACCGTCGGCCCAGAGACGATATAGGCTGGTGCGCCATCGACGATGCGCGGGCCCGCACCTTCTTTAAGCCCCGTCTCCGGACCGATACTCACCCCGGTGATCTCGCGCAGGGGAATTCTCTTTGTGAAGACGCCAAAGACGGACACCGCAACCTCGCCATCGTTGACGGCGATCTTCACCCGCATCAAAAGGCAGGCCACGGTTGCAATGATGACCAGGGCACCAAATAGGATTGCTGCCCACGTGGAATCAATCATCGTGGGCACCACCGCTGCCACAACGGCAAGGCCAACGACTATTCCCATCCACAGGAGCGGACCGTTGAGATAGCGAATGTAGATGCGAGAGTCCATGGAGTTCAGGCTATCGGATTAACGCTCTCTCGGACGAATACGCCCTTCGCGCTCACCGAAAGGACGGGCGGCGGCTGCTCATGGAACGACGGTGAGCGCGAAGGGCGTAGGAGTCATCATGCCTCGAGACATCGCACTCGGAGATTAATTCTCAGGCTTAGCAGTGGCTCAAGCCGCCTGATGGATCCACGTCACGAGTTAGAGAGATGAGCCTGGTGATAAAGATGAGGCCCCAGCAGACAATTCTGCTGGGGCTTAAAGTCAAGCTACTCGCTTCTGCCGAACGGCAGCAAGGGAGCGAAACAGGTTACTGGGTGATGTACTGGTTGACGATCGGCTGGGTGATGTCCAAGGTGCCGTGCTCGATGTAGTACATGCCGAACATCATGGCGCCCAGCATCACCACGGAGAGAAGCATGGAGGGAATCCACTGAACGAAGACGGATACCCAGCCGTCAGCCTTGTCACGTGCAGCTGCTTCGCGCTGTTCCTGAGCCAAATCGCGCTCGACCATTATGTTTTGTCCTTTCACTTAGCTCCCCTAGCCAGATGGCGCTCTCGCTCAAGCTGCCTCTGAAAAGCGCGGGGATGCTCGCCCTTTAACACAGAGTATCTTAGCAGTTTAAACAGAACCGCCCGTAGTTAAACCCAGTAAATTTAGCCGCCATCCACCTTTAGTATGACACCGACTGTGGGCTAGACCCCAGGATCTTCGTTGTTGTTGAGCGCTTCGACGAATCCCTCGCGGTCTTGGAACATACGCTCAATATCCTCATCCGCGCCGATAATCCACAGCTGCGAGGCGTCATCGAAGGTCAGCGCGCCCTCCGGGTGCTGCTCGAGGGCCGCCTCAAGCGCGGTGGCTTGTTCCTCGGAGAGCTCATCCAGATCATCGACCGGGCCGACTTGAGCGCTGAGCTCTTTCAGCGGAGTAATGTCGTACGTAGCGTACTGGCGCTCGGGATGCTCAAACAGTTCTTGTCCCATCATGGTGCGGACAGATCACCTCCAGGTGAGTAAACGGTCGAAAACTAACACTACCCGTACGAAGCACAACTAGTCGGTGTGAATACCCAAGCGCTCATCCGGCACGAAGCCGTCATATCCCGGAAGGTTGCTTTCTGAAAGGACGCCCTCGCAGAAACGCAGGACCACCGGAGCGTCGGCAGGATCGAGGTGATCAAAAACCATGCGGCGCACGGACTCGACGTGCTCAGGTACCGCCGCCTCTAGACGCTCCCGGCCGGACTTCGTCATGACGACCTCCACGCCACGCGCATCGCCCGCACACTTTTCCTTGCGCACCAAACCCCGTTTTTCCATACGGGTGATTTGGTGGGAGGCGCGGGAGCGGTCCCACTCCAACTCCGTGCATAATTCGCGCAGGCGCCGCGTGTGCTCGGGTGCTTCCGAAAGAGAAACAAGCACCGAAAACTCCGCGGCCGAGATATCGCCGCAGGCCAACAGGGTTTCCTCCATACCGCGATTGATCTTGCGAATGCTAGCTAGAATGTGGCGCCACAGGTTCTGTTCGCTTTCGGTGAGCCATCGAGTGTCCGCTGTCATGGCTCATACCCTACACTCCGGGACTTAGGCCCTTGTAAGTTTCTCCATATCCAGCTCCATTCGCCCAGGCACCCAGGAGTAGCGCTGCGGCATACAGGTCAGCACGATGACCTGAGTGCTTTTCCCAGCCTTACTGAACAGCGCCGCCATGAGCTGAAGGCGCTGGGAGTCCGTGGAACCCAACGCATCATCGATCAAAACGGGCACCGGTTCATCGGAGACCAGCTGGGCTATGGCGAAGCGCGTCAGGATGCTCAACTGCTCTTTGGCACCGCCAGAGAGCGCGTCAAAAGACACGGTCTCACCGTCGCGGCTGCGAGCTTCGACCTTGAGCTCTTCCGACAGCTCGAAGTCCACATCCCCACCGAAGACTGTTCGTGCCAAGCTATTGAGCGCTGTGACAAACGGCGCGGCATAGCGCTGGCGCGCGGCGTCACGGTGGCGCAGCATGAGTGTGCGCAGATAACGCGCAGCCTCCGCGCGACGCTCGATAGCGGCGTGGCGCTCACGAGCAACCTCGAGCTCGGCGGCGGCTTTCTCCGCATCCTCAGCCGCACCGGAATGCATATCGATGAGTCCCCGGAACTCGCGCATGTCACCGACCGCTGCATTCACCGCTGCCTTCAGGGAATCCACGTGTGTACGCGCTCCCTTGGCAAGATGCTCGGCGGTGTCCACGTCTACCGCGGACATCTCCGCCAGCACTGCTCTTTCTTCCTGCAGCTTGGCCTGTGCTGCCTCGATAGCCGTGGTCACGTCGGCATCACTGAGTTGAGCACGGGCGGCCTCCACGGCTGCGGCCTTGGCATCGCGCTGCACGGTTGCCTCCTCCGCGCGCACGGTGGCTACCTCTAATGCCGCGCCAGCCTTGTTCTCACGGTAGGGTGCCACAGCGCGGTCGAGTTCATCGAGCTTCCTGCGTAGCTCCTCTTCCTCCTGCTCCACCACGTCCAGCTCTCGCGGTTCCGCGGCCTCCTCAGCGCCCTCGACATCCTCAATCTCTTCTGCGCCGGCCTCAAAACGCGCACGCAGTTCACCGAGGTCCTCCCCTCCCAACGCAGCAGCCAGTTCGCGCGCCGCGGAATCCGCGGCGGATGCGAGTTCGGTGTGTTTCTCGTGAGCGGCACGGGCCGACTCGAGGTCTTCGCACCCGGCATCCTCCAGCAGGCGCGCGAGCTCAGCGCGAGCCTGCTCTACGCCTTCCTCGCCGCTTTCGCCGGCACCTGCGGCATAGCGGGCGGTGACCTCGCCTACCTGAAGGGTCGTGCCCTCACGCAACTCGACTGCAAGTTCTTCACCGCTCTCCAGAGAGCGTTCCTCGCCATCGACGGCGACGGAGCCCTTCCCGGAAAAGTACAGCTTGGCAGCAGCCGCCGCTCGCAGGCGCTCCTGGACAGTGACCTCACGAGCCGCCTCTTCCAGTGCTTTCAAGTTTGGCACGTCTGGAGCGGCAGCCAGCTCACGACGGCGCGACGCCAAGGTCTCTTCCAGCTTGGTCAACGCTTCGAGGCGGGTGCCCAAAGCCTCACGTTCGGCTCGCCGCTGCGCGCGGCGGGCGCGCTGGCGTTCCTCGCGCACGGCCTCGTACCGCGTGTGCACCTCGGCGCGTTCTTCTTCCAGCTTCGTGCGCGCGGCGGACTCTTCCTCGGCGCGCTCGCGGGCTTCGCTAACCGCAGTTGCGGCACGCTCGGCCGCTTCAACCGCTGCGGAGTGCTCAGCAATCACAGCCTTGCGCCGCGCCGATTCCTCCTCCGCGCGCGTCACAGCTTCCGCGGCCCGGGTCACCGCTGCCTCCTGCGCCGTGACCTTCTCCTGTGCGGCCCGGGCGGCGACTAGTTCGCCGTCACGGCGCTCGCACTCTTCTACGGCCGCTGGCAAAGCCGCTTCGGCCTCGGCCTTCTTCAGCTCAGCGGCTTCATAGCGCTCCACCACGCCGTCGAGCTCTCGTAGCGCAGACTCAGCGTTCGCGTGCTCCTCCTCCGCCTCTGACAGCGCGGCGATCGCGGCCTTATAGTCCCCCGCCGGCTTGTCCTTCTTCGCGGTGAAATACTCCTTGTACTCCGCCTCGATGCGCGTGAGCAGCTCGGAGTCTTCCGCCACGGCATTCGCCCCGGTCTGCTCCTCTAGTGCCGCAGTAAGGGAAGGAATGCCCACGGCGGCGATGCCCTCGTGGCTATCGTCTTGGCGGACGAAGAGGGCGTCGACAAGCGCGCGGTCCATATGTTCACTGAGAATGCGCTCGAGCTCCCCATCCGCTTCCGCACCGGTCCACTGGCCCGGGCGCGGGGAGAACACATGCAGCTCCGAGGTGCGCTTCTTCACCCACCGCTTGTGGATGCGGAAATGATAGGGCCCCACGGTGGCCTCCAGCGTGACCTCTGGACCCACATCGCGGCCGGCGGGCTGCAGCGCCCTCACCGCCTTAGAGTTGGCGGTGTGTTTTTGCGTCAGCACAAAATCAATAGACTCCACCAATGTGGATTTGCCAGCCTCATTCGGCCCGCCGATGACCACCACACCGGTTTCTGGAAGGTCCTTGACCTCCAGGTGATCCACGCCCCGGACATTATTGAGTTCAACAGAATGTAGCTGCATCATGATTAAGCTCCCTTCGCGCTGAGGCGGAACAGCAGGTTGGCGGCGTCGCGGGCGGTGGGATCATCTAAGTCCTCGAGCAGCTCCGCCAGGGCATCAGCGGCATAACCGCTCAAGCTCAACTCGCTGAGCTCCTCTTCGGAGGGCGCCAGATGCAGATCCATCGTCCTCTCGCGCGGCTTGAGGGAGGCAAAAACCTCCTCCAGCTCCGCCAGCCCCTGCTCCAGACGAGCCTGCGCGCTCAAGCCCACGGTGCCACGCAGGCTGTATTTCACCGCGGTACGAATCTTCTCCGGCACGGCGTCTAGCTCCGCAAGAAAAGCCTCGACCTCCTCCAGTGAGTTAACGTCCGCATCAATCGCCCGGAAGTCCCAGCGACCGACGCGGTGCTTGGCGACGTCCACCCGCTCCCCCTCAACGGTCACCACCAAGGCATTGCCCGAATCGCGCTCCCTATCGTCGAAGGCCGTAGTCTCCGGGCTGCCGGAGAACCACACCTTGCCGGTACGGCCCAGCGATTCCGTGGAGTGCGTATCCCCCAAGGCCAGATAATCAATAACGCCTTTATCCAGGCACTCCTCCACGAAGGAGAGGTCAATCGTATCGGCATCCGAGTCCTCGCCCTCGCCCGCGCGGGACTCCACCTGGCCATGCCCCACCGCGATGCGAACCGTGGCCTCATCGGCAGGCTGCAGCGGCTCCAGCGCGCGGCGAACAAGGTCATAATTAGCCCGCTTGGACAGGTAGGGAGCGCCGACGATTTCCACGCCTGGTCGCACCTCGATGGGCTCTGAATCCGCGATGACGTGCACGTTATCCGCAAAGGAGTTGAAGAAGATGGAATCCGCCACGAGAGGATCGTGGTTGCCGGGCAGCAGGTAAACCGGCACCGGCAGGCGCTTAAACATGTCCTTGGCGCGCAGCAGCGTGGATTTGTTCAAGGAGTTGTGCTCAAACACATCACCGGCCACGACGATGAACTCCGCCCCTGTCTCGGTGGCCAACTCCCCTAGCCGCAGGGCCGCTGCTTCGCGGTCATCATCAAAGCGCGACTGCGCGGCGGGACTTAAAAACCAGCGTGTCATTCCCAGCTGGAAATCTGAGGTGTGGATGAACGTAACCGCGGCCATGCAAACTCCCTACAACGTGGTCCAGGGCTGGCGCTTGAGCCTCTCCCCTGGGGTGACAATGTCTAGTGCGTCAGATGATAGTAAAGGTCCTCGACATCGGAGACGGCCCGAAGCAAATCTATGTTCGTATGGCTGACAGACCTCATGGCCTTGCGCAGCAGTTCCGGGTCGGAATCATCGACGGCGGGAGCGGTCTTCGGTTCCGGCAGGGGCGGGAGTTCTCGCCCCTCCCAGAACAAGGCATTGCGCTCCTCGGCAGAGATTTCAGAGGCCGCGGAAGCTGAATAAGAGTCCTCCGAGGCGGCCTTGGCCTGCTCCATGACCGCTTGCTCCAGCCGCGCAAAATCGAGGCCACGCAGGGCGAAAATAACGGATGGGTCAGCATCCATGCGCGCGGCCAGTCGGTCCGCCACCGCCACGACGTGCTTGCACACGTACTCCGGATCGGGGCAGGTGCAGGAAAAACGGAGGTCGTCGGGGTATTCGGCGATGAGGATGTCGAGGGAGGCGTCGGCAAGCATGCCCTCCCTAGCCTTCGCCACGGAGTTGGGGGTGCGCGCGAACATCTCCGACAGCCGCCCGATGTCCTCGTTGTTGCGGTAAGGCACCTGGATGAGCACCGCGAAAGGTTCGTTCTGAGAGCCCGCAACCTTGCCGTGCACAGCACCATTGCGCACATCGAGGCCCACGACGTGACCCTCGGTGGCGTATTGGCGCCCGCGGCGAATGCGGCCGGAATCCGTTTGCTGGTTGACGAAATTGAGCAGGCGCGTGGCCGCCGGCTGCATGGTGCGCACGCGGTCGACGCGGTTGACCTCCTCCGGCGTGCTCACGCGCTTGCGGGTGCCGAAGTTGGCGTAGATGACGTTATTGTCCTCAGGATTCTTCGGTGCCATTTACTTCTCCTGCTCCCTATAGCTCATGAGATCCGCCAGCTGCTCAGGGCTCAGTTCGGTGAGCCAGCCCTCGCCCTCGCCCACGACGGCACCGGCCAGCTGTGTCTTGCCGTCGAGGATGTCCTGGATGGATTCCTCCAAGGTGCCGGCGGTAATCATCTTGTACACCTGCACATTGCGCTGCTGGCCGATGCGGAAGGCGCGGTCCGTGGCCTGGTTTTCCACCGCCGGATTCCACCAGCGGTCCATGTGCACGACAATCGACGCCGCCGTGAGGTTCAGCCCCGTACCACCCGCCTTGAGCGAGAGCAGCATGACGGGTGCGCCGTTATCGGCCTGGAATTCCTCCACCATCTGGTCGCGCCGGTTCTTGCTGACCCCGCCATGGAGGAAGGGAATCTCGCAGCCCAGTTGTTCAGAGAGGTAGGGCTGGAGAACGTCGCCGAAGGCCTTGTACTGGGTGAAGATCAGTACGCGCTCCTGAGATTCGATGGCCTGGTCGATGATCCGCATGAGCTCCTCCACCTTGCCGGAGCGGTGCTTGCCCTTGATGGTGATGGGGCTACCATCGGCCAAGAAGTGCGCCGGGTGGTTACAGATCTGCTTGATGCGGGTCAGCGATGCCAAGATGAGGCCGCGGCGCGAGATGCCCTCCTTCTTCTTTGCCAAGGCCTGCTCCACGTCATTGACCAGGGCCTTATAGAGGGCGGCCTGCTCATCGGTCATGCGCACGGTAATGATCTGCTCGGACTTCTCCGGCAGGTCATCGATGATATTCGGGTCCGTCTTGAGGCGGCGCAGGATGAACGGGCCGGTGAGCAGGCGCAGGCGCTCCGCCATGACATCGCTTCCTTCGCGCTCAATAGCCTTGGCAAAGTGGTTGCGGAAGAAGGAAGCAGAGCCCAGGATCCCGGGGTTGCAATAGTCCAGGATGGAGCGCATTTCCGACAGGCGGTTCTCAATCGGCGTACCGGTCAGCGCTACGCGGTGACGCGACGGGATGGCACGCACCGCCTTGGATGAGCGCGTGGAGGCGTTCTTGATCGCCTGGGCCTCATCGAGGACCACGCGGTCCCACTCCACCTTGCTCAAGGTCAAAAAGTCACGGCTCACCGTGCCATAGGAGGTAATGACGATATCGGCCTCCTGAGCTGCGCTGACCAATTCCTCGCCCTTCAGGCGCCCAGTGCCGTGTTGCACCATGACCTTAAAGTCCGGCACGAAGCGCGTAGCTTCCCTAGCCCAGTTGCCCACCACGGAGGTCGGCGCGACGACGAGGGTTGGCTTCCACGCCTCCGCTTCCCCATCTGTCTCCTGGGCAGCCTTTTCCACCGCCAGCAAAGACAGCAGCTGCAGGGTCTTGCCCAAACCCATGTCATCTGCCAGCACCGCGCCGATGTTGTTGCGGGACATCCAGTACAGCCAGTCCACACCGCGGCGCTGATACTCGCGCAGCTCGGCATGGACCGTATCGGGGATGTCCACGCGGTCGGGTGCCGTACTATCCAGCCCACCGAGCAGCGAGGTATGCCACTCGGATCCGGTGAAGGCCACGGGGTCCTCCGCCATGGACTTCAAGGCCATCTCGCGCAAGTCTGCAAGCGTTACCGCTTCTTCTTGCTCGCCCTCGTTGAATTCCTTGCGGCGGCGCTCTACTTCGGCCACCAGCTCTTCCCAGCCAGGCTGTTCCAGCTGGCGGGCCATCTCTGCGGTGGCTGCGAGTTGCTCCAACTCCTTCAGGGCGCGCTTACGTGCGGTATCGGCCAACTCGCGCATGTACTGCGAGATCTTGTTCAAGGCCTGGGTATCCGCCATGACCCACTCGCCGCGCAAACGAATCAGCCCGGACTTAGAAGTGATGAGCTCTTGCATTTCGGCGTCGGTAAGCTGCGTGTCACCCACCGAGAGCTTCCAGTCATAGCTGAACAGCTTCTCCATACCAATGTGCGCCTTGGTGGCGGCATCGGCCGGATCACGGACCTCCGTGGTTTCCAGCTTGGCCTTGGTCTCCATGTGGGACCAGGACTTGGGCAGCAGCACGGTGAAACCGGCCTTGCGCAGGGCGGCGGCGTCGTGGGTAACAAAATCCACGAGCTGCTCGGTGGTCAGGTAGACGTCCCAATCCCCCGCATTCCGGCTCGCCGGGGCGGAGTTGTACTTCAGCCGCGGAGCCACGTCGAAGGCATGGCGACGGGCCTCACGCAGCTTCTCGACGCTCCCCCGATCCAACTGGTCCTGCCGCACCGGCAGCGGCGAATCCGTACCGGAGCGCACCAGCAAGCGGATAGGCCACGCTGCGTCCTCGACGGAGTCAGTACTATTTGGCGGTTCCTCCACGAGGAAGACGAGCTGGAGGTCGACAGAAGTAATAGAGTCTTTCCACTCATTGAGCCCACGAAGCAGCTGGGCGCGCCCCTTCTTGACCGGCGCGGTTTTCAGCAAGGCCTGCGCGAATTCATGCCAGGGCGCGGCGCGTGGGGCATCGATCTGCGGGCGCAATTGGGTATAGGCAATCCAGTGCGTGAGCTCGTCGGCCAAATCATCCGAGAGCGCCCGGTTATTAATGGAGAGGATGCCGGGCGCGGAGGCTAGCATCTCTGCCAGCCAGCTGCGCTCGCCCAAGCCAGAAGCCAGTTGCCACATCGGGTACCACTCACCCGCCTGATACGACAGGCGGATGGTCACGCGGCCGGCACGGACGAAACGGTACAGGCCGCGATAGGCGCGGATGAGCCACAGGAGGTCCGGCGCAATAGCTGCACGCTGTTCCGCCGAAACCGCCTGGCTATCGGTATCGAGGTATTCCAGTTTGGCCAGTGTTTCCACTGCCTCATCCGGGGCGAACATGGCCATGGGGACCATGAGGGAGACGTCCTTGCCCTTCGGTGTGCGGAGGGAGACGCGCGCTCGGTTCCGGAAGGTCTTCTTGCTCAAGATGGTATCGACCACATCCGGAAAGGTTCCCTCCGGGACTGCTGAGGGCATGACGATCTTGTGCCCTTCGACCTGTTCGATCCATAGACTCAGGCCGGAGACGGGCAGCCAGAGGCCATGCAGCAGGTAAGAAGCCATAGGGGCCAGTTTAGCAGCACACCTTTGTGGGGAAAGGGTTGCAGAAAGTTCCCGGTTCCTGCCCAAATACGCAATTGTTACAGTCTCGTTACATAACGGCGTAACACCAGTAAGACCGTGCATTAAGCTGTGACCAAGGTAACCAAATACTGGTCAAGGTGCCGAATTTCAGTTGGGTAGGGCCTTTTGCCTCGTTAGCGTGGATGAGTCCTATTCTTAATCTCAATCTCAAGGAGAGATCAGTGCAAGACTCCACTTGGTATGTCGTTGCGATGATCATCTACCTGCTTGCCATGGCCGCCATCGGCTTCTGGAGCTACAAGCAGACGGATGAGTACGACGACTACGTTCTCGCCGGCCGCGGCCTTCACCCGTTCGTAGCCGCCCTATCCGCCGGCGCCTCCGATATGTCCGGCTGGCTGCTTATGGGCCTGCCCGGCGCATTGTTCCTGACCGGCATGTCCGAGCTATGGATGGCCATCGGCCTTCTCATCGGCGCTTGGGCCAACTGGAAGTGGGTCGCGCCGCGTCTGCGTTCCTACTCCGAGATCGCCGGCAACTCGATTACCGTTCCCTCCTTCTTTGAGAACTGCCTGCACGATAAGTCGCGCTTGCTGCGCATTATCGCGGCGGCGATCATCATCTTCTTCTTCACCTTCTATGTCTCCTCCGGCATGGTGGCCGGCGGCCGCTACTTCGAGTCCAGCTTCGGCGGTGACTACATGGTCGGCATGCTCGTCGTGGCTGCCGTGACGGTCTTCTATACCTTCGTCGGCGGCTTCCTCGCGGTGTCCTACACCGATACCGTCCAGGGCCTGCTCATGTTCGCCTCTCTCATCATCGTGCCGATCATGGTGCTCTTCTCCTTGGACAACCCGGGCGAGATTTTCAGCTTCGCCGCTGAGAACCCGTACGCCACCGGTGGTGTAATTGAGAACCCTGACTACTTCTCCTTGTTCTCTGGTGTGTCTGCCGCCGTCATCATCGGCAACCTGGCCTGGGGCTTGGGCTACTTTGGCCAGCCTCACATCATCGTGCGCTTCATGGCGCTGCGCAAGCCTTCCGACGCCCGCGCGGGCCGCTTCTACGGTGTGAGCTGGATGGGTATCTCCCTCATCGGCGCTATTTTCGTCGCGCTCTCCGGCACGGTCTTCTTCACTGAGACCAGCCACTCCATTACTGACCAGGAGAACTACGAGACCATCTTCCTGGACATGGCCCAGGTCATGTTCCACCCGCTGTTTGCTGGTCTGGTCCTGACCGCCGTTCTTGCGGCCATCATGTCCACGATGTCCTCCCAGATGCTCGTGGTCTCCACCTCCCTCATTGAGGATCTCTACCTCATCTTCGCTAAGAAGAAGCCGAGCCAGAACGTCCTGATCAACCTGTCCCGTACCGCTGTCGTGGCCATCGCCGTCATCGCTGCCGTGTTGGCCATCAACCCGTCGGATTCGATTCTGGGTCTGGTCGGCTTCGCCTGGGCCGGCTTCGGTTCCGCCTTCGGCCCGCTGGTGCTGCTGTCGCTGTACTGGAAGCGCCTCAACTCCACTGGCGCCATCGCCGGCATGATCACCGGTGCTGTCGTTGCGATTGGCTGGGGTATGAGCCCGCTGGGCGATACCCTCTACGAGCTGGTACCGGGCTTCATCTCCGCTCTTCTCGTGACTGTCGGTGTTTCCCTGGCCACCAAGGCTCCGGATGAGAAGGTCACCCAGGAGTTCGAGGAGGCATCCCGCCTGGCTAAGCTCGTTGAGAAGAACGATGACTTGGACTTCGAGGAGGCAGCGGAGCAGGTTCAGAAGTAGGCCTCTCCCCCTCTCCCCTCACGCGCGAACCCCGCTCCAGCAGTCCAGTTACTGCTGTGGCGGGGTTTCGCTTGTGATTGGATCGGATGGCTCTACATGGTCGCTACTCAAAAGGCATTTCTCAAAAGGTGCCTTTGCTTCGAGAACGCCGTGTGCGAGCCTCTAAAAGGTGTCTTTGCCCCCAAAGAAACCTTCTTACTGATGCCTTCTGGGAAATGCCTTTTGACTGCATCCATGTAGCCCTCCCTGTGCACTCACAGGCTTCCTGCTCATACGGGAACCGCGAACACCCCCGCGCAGTCTAAAAGTGCATGAACCTGCGCACGGTCTATATAGGCTTCCTCTCCGTGGCAACCGTTGTCTACGGCGGCTATCACCTCCTCCCCGGACCTGATCTGGGCGTGGCAACCGTGCCCGCGCGCGTGGAGGTCCCCGGCTATGAACGGGAAGACTTCGGCGGATGGGCACCTGGAACACGGGACAACGTCAAGGCCGCGCAGACTATCGACGGGGCCCTCTACGATCCCTATGCCCGCGCGCCCGCGCCGGACCGCGTGGAAGTTGACCACGTCTTCCCGCTCGCGGCGGCCTGGGACCTTGGGGCATCAGTTTGGCCGCCGGATAAGAAGATGGCCTTTGCTAACGATCCGCTCAACCTCGTCGCCACCGCCCGCAACCTCAACCAGGCCAAGTCCGATTCTCTGCCGGCCGATTGGCTCCCACCCGCCGACCGTTGCGACTACTCGCAGCGGCTTGCCGCAGTGGCCCGCAAATACCAACTACCGCTGCCCTCCCGCGACTACGTGGTCATGCGCCACCAGTGTCGATTCGATTTCATCTCACCGCGCCGTTAGACTCTCGCAGGGAAAAGCCCCGTACAGAAAGGTATAAGCACCCTCCCATGACTAGCTTGCTCATCTTCCTCCACGCCTTCGCCGCTATCTTGTTGGTCGGTACCGTGTGCATCTCCACCTCCGCCTTCCCCGGTCAGCTGGCAAAGGCTGGCTCCGGTGATGCTTCTGCGGCTGGTGCCGCCGGCGTCCTCAATAAGATCACCTCGACGTATGGTTACATTTCCGCCATCGTTCCGGTTATCGGTCTGGCTGTCTTCCTTACCGATCTCGACGCTTACAAGTCCCAGGTCCAGTTCCACATCGCTCTTCTTCTGGCCGTCATCGCCTGGGTTATCCTGCTCGTCGTGGTCATCCCGAAGCAGAACCAGGCCATGTCCGCGATTGCTGCCCCAGGCAGCGCCGATGTGGCCAAGCTAAAGAAGCAGCTGGCTATGTTCTCCGGCATCTTCAACCTGCTGTGGGTTGTGTGCGCCATCCTGATGTACGTCTAATCCTTCGGGTTTAGGCCCCAAAAGCGAAACCTCCCAGGCTCTTATGAGCTTGGGAGGTTTCTGGATCTAACGCCGCCGCGGCGCCGAGCGAAGGCTAGTCGCGCCAGCCGCCGCGGCGTCCACCACGATCACGGCCGCGTCCACCACGGTCACGGTCACGGTATCCGCCACGATCACCGCGTCCACCACGTCCGCGCCCGCCGTAACCGCCGCGGCCCCGGTCATCGTCGAAGTTCCGGCGCGGCGGGCGTCCGGTATCCTTCTGGATCTTGATGAGCTGGCCGGAAATGCGGGTGTCCTTGAGACGGTCCAGCACCGCCGGGTCCAGGTTCTTCGGCAGGTCCACCAGGGTGTGGCCCACGGCGATGGTGATGCGGCCGAAGTCCTTGGAGGTCAGGCCACCTTCGTTGGCCAACGCACCCACAATGGCGCCGGGGCGCACGCCTTGGCGCTTGCCGACGTCCAGCCGGTACGTCTCAAAGTCCCCGTCCGGACGGCGCGGGCCGCGGTCACGGTCGCGGCCACCACGGTCACGCCCGCGGCCATCACGATCGCGGTCACGCCCACGGCCATCGCGCTCAAAGCGATCGCGCTCGCGGCGGTCGTTCTTGGACACCGGGCGTTCCTTGAGCAGGAAGTCCGTTCCGCCCTGCAGCTGCACAGCCAGGGAGGCCGCGATGTCATCCATCGCCACGTTCTCTGCCGCGGAGTATTCGCGCACCATGTCGCGGAAGAAGTCGAACTGCTTGTCCTGCTGAGAGGCGCCGATGGCGGCGAAGAACTTCTCCTTGCGCTTGGCATTGACCTCATCCGCGGTCGGGAGATCCATCTCCTCCAGGCGGGCGTTGGTCACGCGCTCGATGGAGCGCAGCATGCGGCGCTCACGCGGGGTGACGAACAGGATGGCCTCGCCAGTGCGGCCAGCACGGCCGGTACGGCCAATGCGGTGCACGTAGGACTCGGTGTCATTCGGGATGTCGTAGTTGACCACGTGGGTGATGCGGTCGACGTCGAGGCCGCGGGCAGCAACGTCGGTAGCCACCAGGATGTCCAGGCGGCCATCCTTGAGCTGATCGACGGTACGCTCACGCTGCTGCTGCGCGATATCGCCGTTAATGGCAGCGGCGTTGTAGCCGGCCTCCTTGAGGCTGTCAGCGACATCCTCCGTGGCATGCTTCGTGCGGCAGAAGACGATGATGGCGTCGTAGTCAATGACCTCGAGGATGCGAGTGAAGGCATCCATCTTGTGGCGGTGCGGCGTCAGGAGGAAGCGCTGCGTGATGTTGTCATTGGTGCGGCGCTCCGACTTCACCGTTATTTCGGCAGGGTTGTTGAGGTACTGCTTGGACAGGCGGCGGATGGAGTTCGGCATGGTGGCCGAAAACAGCGCTACCTGCTTGTCCTCTGGGGTGTCCTCAAGAATGCGCTCAACGTCTTCCTGAAAGCCCATGTTGAGCATCTCGTCTGCCTCATCGAGGACGAGGAAGCGCAACTGGGAGATATCCAGGGAGCCCTTCTCCAGGTGGTCGATGACACGGCCCGGGGTACCCACAATGATCTGGGCACCACGGCGCAGACCAGAGAGCTGAATGCCATAGGCCTGGCCGCCGTAGATGGGCAGGACTTCGATGCGGCCAAGGTGGTCCGCGAAGGATTGGAAGGAGTCCGCAACCTGGAGGGCCAGCTCGCGCGTAGGCGCAAGGACAAGGGCCTGCGGATAGCGGGCTTCTGTATCGATCTGGGAGAGCACCGGCAGTGCAAAGGCTGCGGTCTTACCCGTACCCGTTTGGGCGAGGCCGACGACGTCGCGGCCCTCCATGAGGATCGGGATGGTTTCTTCCTGAATCGGGGATGGCTTGGTAAAGCCCACCTTGGACACGGCTTCCTGAACGTCATCGGGAAGGCCGAGGTGTGCAAAACCCTGGGAGTTGTCGTTGGCTGAAGCTTCTTCAGCGCCGGTGTCCTCAGGGTTATTCGCAGCCCCGGTGTCATGGTTCGACACCTGCGAAGCGTCCAATGCTTCGCCACCTTGCGAGTTTTCCTGAGATTCCGACTTATTGAATTCTTCCGGCTCGTTGACGCCGCCGGTGGCGTTATCGGTAATGCTCATTGCTCAAACCAGAGTACGGCACTGAGGTGAGATTAGCTATTTCTCCCCACGACCTGTCTCTTCCCGACGCGGCACCCCGGCACCTCGAACTTCAGCCAAGGCCCTTTAACTCAGCCCCATTTGACCCAGCCCTTTGAATCACACTTAGTCCCCGTCCGCGAAGGCCCGAAAAGACCGAAGATACCAAACCCAAAGGCACCATTTGCGGCTTCCGAAATCTAAAACCCCACGTCAATACATGTCGGTTTCTTTATAAGGTGCCCCTCAAATGGTGCCTTTGCCCCGGCCTAGACTTCGCGGCCACCCACGAAGGTCTTCCAGGTCATCGGCATGCCCGGGCGGTAGGCCAGGTGGATAGCGCTCGGGGCATCGAGGACATGCAGGTCCGCGGCAGCGCCGACCACCAGCGAGCCCTTGGCCGGGCGGCCCTTCGCGTCCTTACCCTCACCGACATCCTGGCGGCGCAGCGCGGTGGCACCACCCAGCGTGCCGGCGGCGATGGCCTCATCGAGAGTCAGGTGCTGCTGGAGCACGGCCGTGGTCACGCAGAAGTTCATCGAGGACGTGTACGAGGTGCCCGGGTTGAGGTTGGAAGCGATGGCGACGGTCGCGCCGGCATCAATAAGCTTGCGGCCAGGCGCCAGCGGCTCACGCGTGGACAGGTCGCAGGCCGGCAGCAGCGTGGCCACCGTCTCGGAGGAGGCCAGCGCCTCAACATCGGCATCACTGAGGTAGTTGACGTGATCCACGGAGGCCGCGCCCAACTCCACTGCGAGTGCTACGCCTGGACCCTCGCCGAGCTGGTTGCCGTGCACGCGCACGCCCAAGCCCCGGGCCTTGCCAGCCTCGAGCACGCGGCGCGACTGCTCCTCGTCGAATGCACCGCGCTCGCAGAAGACGTCAATCCACTGCACGTGCTCGGCCACGCCGTCGAGCATCGGGCCCACAACCTCGTCGAGGTAGGTTTCAGCCTCCGCCCCCGGCGGCACGAGGTGCGCGCCGAGGAAAGTCACGTCATCGACGTGGCGGGCCGCCACGCGAGCAGCCTCCACCTCGGATTCGGTATTAAGACCGTAGCCGGTCTTGGTCTCCAGGGTCGTTGTACCGCCTCGGCGGGCCGCTGCGATGCGCTCCACCAGGAGCTTTTCCAGGCGCTCCTCCCCCGCCGAGCGGGTCGCATCCATGGTCACGGCGATACCGCCGGCCTGGTAAGACTCGCCCGCCATGCGGGCTTCGAACTCGGCGGAGCGGTCACCGTCGAAGATCATGTGGGTATGGGAATCCACCCAGCCCGGCAGAACTGCGCGGCCGCCAAGGTCGACCTTCTCGTCCGCGGCCGGCGCCTCGGAGGCTGGGCCGATCCAGGCGATGGTGCCGTCGGTGTTGGCGATGAGTGAGGCGTCGGCAAGCGTGCCTGTCTCCGACACCGTGCGCAGCTCTGAGATTCCAGTAAACAGGGTGGACATGATCTTCTTTTCCTCTCTTGTCTAGTCGCGGGCCTTGAATTCCATCGGGATACGCACGCCGCGCTCGTCGGCGACTTCCTTGGCGCGAGTGTAACCGGAATCCACGTGGCGGATAACGCCCATGCCCGGGTCGTTGGTGAGCACCGCGCGCAGCTTGGCGGCGGCCAGCTCGGTGCCATCGGCGACGGTAACCTGGCCCGCGTGGATGGAGCGGCCCATGCCCACGCCACCACCGTGGTGGATGGACACCCAGGTGGCGCCGGAGGAGACTGCGGTCATAGCGTTGAGCAGCGGCCAGTCAGCCACGGCGTCGGTGCCATCGAGCATGGCCTCGGTCTCTCGGTACGGGGAGGCCACGGAGCCGGAGTCCAGATGGTCACGGCCGATGACGATCGGGGCCTTGATCTTGCCTTCCTTGACCAAGTCATTGAAGAGCAGGCCGGCCTTGTGGCGCTCGTTGTAGCCCAGCCAGCAAATACGCGCCGGCAGGCCCTCGAACTCCACGTATTCCTCGGCGGCATCAAGCCAGTTGTGCAGGTGCTCGTTGTCCGGGAAAAGCTCCTTGAGTGCCTGGTCGGTGACCTTGATGTCCTCCGGGTCGCCGGAGAGCGCTGCCCAGCGGAAGGGGCCAAGGCCCTCGCAGAAGAGCGGGCGGATGTAGGCCGGGACGAAGCCCGGGAACTCGAAGGCGCGCTGGTAGCCGGCCTTGCGGGCCTCGTCGCGGATGGAGTTGCCGTAGTCGAAGACCTCGGCGCCCTCATCCTGGAATTCCACCATGGCCTGGACCTGGGCGGCCATGGCCTCGCGAGCCTTCTTCGTGAAGGTGGTCGGGTCCGCCTTGGCCTCGTTGTGCCAATCCTCGACGGTGATTTCGGTGGGCAGGTAGCTCAGCGGGTCGTGCGCGGAGGTCTGGTCCGTAACGATATCCACGGTGAACTCACCGGCGCGCTGGCGGCGCAGCACCTCCGGGAAGACCTCGGCGGCATTGCCCACCAGACCCACGGACAGCGGCTTCTTGTTCTCCTTGGCGTCGAGCACCAGCTTGAGGGCCTCGTCGAGGTCGGTGACGACCTCATCGAGGTAGCGCTTGGACTGGCGGCGCTTCAGTCGGGTCTCGTCAACATCGACGATGAGGCAGGCGCCGCCGTTCAAAGTAACGGACAGCGGCTGCGCGCCGCCCATGCCGCCGCAACCACCAGTCAGGGTGAAGGTGCCGGCGAGCGTGTCGTTGAAGCGCTTCTTGGCCACAGCCGCGAAGGTCTCAAAAGTACCCTGCAGGATGCCCTGGGTGGCGATGTAAATCCAGGAGCCGGCCGTCATCTGACCGTACATCATCAGGCCCTCGTCCTCGAGCTTGCGGAAGTGCTCCCAATTGGCCCAGTCGCCGACCAGGTTGGAGTTGGCGATGAGCACACGCGGCGCCCACTCGTTGGTCTTCCAAATACCCACCGGCTTGCCGGACTGAACCAGCAGCGTCTCGTCGGACTCGAGATCCTTCAGCGACTCCACGATGGCATCGAAGGCTTCCCAGCTGCGGGCAGCACGTCCGGTGCCGCCGTAGACTACGAGGTCCTCGGGGCGCTCGGCAACCTCGGGGTCGAGGTTATTCATGAGCATGCGCAGCGGGGCTTCGGTCTGCCAAGACTTGGCGGTGATTTCGGTTCCGCGCGGGGCGCGTACTTCGCGGGGTTCAGACATGACTTCCTTTCGCTCGTGCTTTTCGACGCGCTCCCAAACCCACCAAGGCCGGTTCCCCGGGGCTGTCCCTTTTAGGGCTTGGTCAGCGTCACACAGGACAAGTTACTGTGACCCATAACCTTGAACTAGCTCTCTTTCTGGCTAGCTGTCTCAGATACAAGACTGTCGCACGACCAGTACTGCAGCGGCGCGCTTCCCGAACAGGTCTGCACTTCCAGGTCTGCGCTTTTGGAACTGAGACGGCACGAGAAAGCCCCATGGCACATGCCATGGGGCTGGGGCGGAGTTAGCGCAGCGTGCCGACGGCCCCCTCTACCGCATCCACCAATGCACCTTCCTTAACCAGGCGCACGGTCTCCTCGATCTCCGGGGAGAGGTAACGGTCAGTGCCCGGCCCCTGAACGGTCTGGCGCAGCGCATCGATGACCGCGCCGGTGCCCTTGGCCGGCTGGCCCTCGCGCATATCAATAGCGCGGGCGGCGGTGAGAATTTCGATGGCAAGCACGCGCTGCAGACCGTCGACTGCCTTGCGCAGCTTGCGCGCACCCGACCAGCCCATGGAGACGTGGTCTTCCTGCATCGCCGAAGACGGGATGGAATCCGCCGAAGACGGGTTGGCCAGGCGCTTGAGCTCAGAGACAATGCCCGCCTGCGCATACTGCGCAATCATGTGGCCGGAGTCCACACCCGGGTCATCGGCCAGGAAGGCGTTGAGGCCGCGGTTGCGCGCAACATCGAGGAAACGATCAGTGCGGCGCTCGGAAATGGAGGCCAAGTCGGCTACGACGATGGCCAGGAAGTCCAGCGCATAGGCCACCGGCGCGCCGTGGAAGTTGCCGTTGGAGACTACGCGCCCATCCTTGGCCACGACCGGGTTGTCGACGGCCGCGGCCAGCTCGCGCTCAGCCACCAAGGCGGTGTGCGCCAAAGTATCGCGGAAACCACCGGCCACCTGCGGGGCGCAGCGCACCGAATAGGCGTCCTGGACCTGCTTCTTCTTGAAGTCCTCGAGGGCGGCCGCGAGAATCTCCGAGCCCTCTGCAACCTGAAGGATGTTGGCTGCGGCATCTGCCTGGCCCGGATGTGGGCGCAGCTGCTGCAGATCATCGGCAAAGACCACCAGAGTGCCCAGCAGACCTTCCACCGTCATTGCGGTGGCAATATCCGCGGTCTTGGCCAGTTCGCGCAGATCTGTAATAGCCAGGCACAGCTGCCCCAGCATGCCGTCGGTGCCGTTAATTAGCGCCAAGCCCTCCTTCTCCCGCAGCTTGAGCGGCTCAATGCCGGCAGCCTCCAGGGCTTCGGCGGCCGGGGTGATGTCGCCGCCATCGACGCGCACCTCGCCCTCACCCAACAGCGCCAGCGCGCAGTGCGCGAGCGGAGCCAAGTCGCCGGAACAGCCCAAGGAACCGTACTCGCGGACCACCGGGTGGATGTTCGCGTTGAGCACTGCCGCGTAGGTTTCCGCCACCACCGGACGCACGCCGGTGCGGCCAGTACACAGGGTGGACAGGCGCAGCAACATGAGCGCGCGGATAACCTCTTGCTCTACCTCCGGGCCCGTGCCCGCAGCATGGGAGCGCACCAGCGAAAGCTGCAGCTGCGCGCGCATCTCCTCCGGAATGTGACGGCGGGCCAGGGCGCCGAAGCCGGTGGAAATGCCATAGACCGGAGTCGGGTCCTGCGCCAGCTCCTCGACGCGCTCGCGTGTGGAGGCGATTTCCTCAAGCGCATCCTGGGAAATCTCTACCTGTGCGCCATAGCGCGCTACGGCTACAACCTCTTCGATGCTCAGCGCACCGATACCCACGGTCACGGTTGAGGGATAAGAATTGGACATGTAAGGCTCCTTCGACGTCACTGCATTACCCGCACCTCACCCCTTTCAAGAAGGGGTAAAAAGGCACGCGAAAACACGTACTTGCTTTCACAAGTTTAGAAAAATAGTGATACGCGCGACAGCCTTACGCGCTGCGCTCATAGTACAACAGGTTCCCCGGCGCGCAAGCACCTCGCACACCCACGCGCACTAACGGCGCCCGTACATCCTCGCCGCAACCTGCTGCGCAGCCGCGTGTAATTTCTCCGCCGCGCCGGCGGCATCAACGGTGCCCACGGGAAAGGTCACAGCCAGCGCCGCCGCGGGCCTGCCCACGTGGTCTACCACCGCTACGCCAACCGACGCCTGCCCCCGCGCCACCACCTCAACTTCTTCGGCCCACCCGCGCTCACGCACCTGGCGCAGAATCTCCTTGTACTCCCCAAAACCTAAGGAACCAGGGAAATACGCCGCCTTCCATTCCGCTTCTGGTAGCAGCGCCAGCATGGCGCGCCCGGAGGCCGTCTTTTGTGCCTGCAGGCGCACTCCCCTCTCCGTGACCAGTGACAGCGCACCCGGCGCGCGCACCTCGTTGAGGTAGAGGATCTCCGACCCCGCCAAGCGCGACAGGTGCCCCGAGCCGCCCACGCTGCTGGCGATGCGTTCAAGGTGCCCCTGCGTTGCCTTCACGAGGGGCTGCTGCGTGGCATAAGCCGCGGCCATAGAGTAGGCAGCGAGCCCCAACCCATAGGTTTGGTTCTCCGGAAGGTGCACCACGAATCCCGCGTCCACCATCTCCTTGAGCAGGTGGTAGGTGGACGAGCGCGGCAGGTCCAGCTCACTGCGGATGCGTGCGGCGGAAATCGGCACGTCGATGGTGGACAACAGCCGCAGGATCTCCAGCGCGTTGCGCGCCGCCGGGACTCGGGAGGTACTCATGGGCCCACATTCTAGTGAGCCCTCGACTGAGCCTTCCTTAGGTCACCAGGAAGGCAATCGGCGTCGCAATAATGATGGTCAGCACCACGCGCTCGAACCAGATGACCACAAGCTGCCACAGCTTGATCGGAATCTTGGTGGCCAGGATGCAGGGCACCAGCGCGGAGAAGAAAATGATGGCGGAAATCGCGACCACACCGATGACGAACTTGAGCACCATGCTCGAGGACCCAGCCGCCACGGTGGCAGGCAGGAACATTTCCGCGATTCCCATAGCGGCTGCCTTGCCCGCGAGCGCCGGTTCCGGCAGCTGGACAATCCATGCGAAGGGATAGAACAGGTAGCCCAACCAATCGAAGAGCGGGGTGAAGTTAGCCAGCAAAAGGCCAATCAGGCCCACCGACATGATGGAGGGCACGATCGCCGCCGCCATGCGCACACCATCGCGCAGGTTCTCCCAGATGGCAGCGCCCAAGGACGGCGCGCGGTCCAGCGCCAGCAGCGCCTCGCGCCAGGCGGCCTTGATGAAGTTACCCTTGACCGGCTTTTCGGGGTCCGGTTGCACGCCGTCGACGTACTCATCAGGGATCCTGCTCAGCGGCGGAATCCACACGGTGATTGCAGTAACCAGGAAGGTCACCACGAGGGATACCGCGAAGTAGGTGCCCCACATGCCCATCAGGTCGAGCTGCTTGGCGACGATCACCATGAAGGCCGCTGAGACCGTCGAGAAGCCCGTCGCGATGATGGATGCCTCACGCGCGGTGTAGCCGCCGCGCTGGTACACGCGGTCAGTAATGAGGATTCCCAGCGAGTAGGAACCCACGAAAGAAGCCACCGCGTCGATGGCGGAGCGCCCCGGTGTGCGCCAGAGTGGGCGCATGATGGGCTGCATGAATACGCCCACGAATTCCAGAAAACCGTAGCTGATGAGCAGGGCTAGGAAGGCACCGCCAATCGGCACGATGAGGCCTACCGGGGTGGCAATGGAATTCCACAGGAAGGGCACGATGTCTTCGTTGGCCAGCACACCCGGCAGCTTTCCGATGACCATCAGGAAGGAGACCACCAGGCCCACTACGTTGAGCGCAGTAAAGACCGCCTGGAGCGGACCTTCCTGCCAGTTTTTATTCAGGATACTGCGCACCGTGCCATAGAGCGCTAGCGCCAGGATGAACCAGGGCACCAAGACTTCGGCATAGGTGCGGATGATGGTGACCATGTGGTCAAGCGGGATGGACTTCTTTCCGTCATAACTAATGGGAAAGAAGAATACGAAAGCGCCAATAGCGCTGTAGACAAAGAGGCGCCAGATGCCCTTCTTGGAGGGCACGTCATCCTCGGTCTCGTAGAAGGCGTCAACGATTGCGTCTTCAGAGTTCATGTTCTACCTCACGGTGGTGGAAACTACACGTCACTAGCACGGCCACAAACGCGTTCTCTTAAACGAGCGCGCCAAGCAACCACACACCAAGAAAGGGGCGGTTGCTTTTAAGCCATGCCCACGCGACAGCCACACGCAGGTCTTCCACATACTAGCGGCACCATAAACAAATGTCACCCACGTCACCCCCGCGCAAAGAATGCGGTCCCCGCCATACATCCAATCGCATCACCCCCACCACAAAATTGACCCCACGTCTGAACTAGAGGAAAGTAGCTCCCAGACCCACCCGCACCAACTACTCCCCTTAATCCGCGGCGCCAGGACCACCAAGCGCCATACAGGGGACAGAGGAGGACGCATCCCCGTGGCAGAAACCACCACCAAGCGCCCCGGCTTGAAACACCGGCACCTACACTTCATCGCCTTGGGCTCGGCCATCGGCACCGGCCTGTTCTATGGCTCCGCCGGCGCCATCCAAGCTGCCGGCCCCTCGGTGCTCTTGGTCTACCTCCTCGGTGGCGCCGTGGTCTACTTCCTCCTGCGCGCACTCGGTGAGATGTCCGTGCACCACCCCGTCACCGGCTCCTTCGCCGAATACGCCCGCACCTTCCTAGGCCCCTGGGCCGGCTACATCACCGGCTGGATGTTCGCCTTCGAAATGGTCATCGTGGCCCTCGCGGATCTCACCGCCATCGGCGTCTACATGCAATTCTGGTTTCCCGGCTCGCCCAAATGGGTGTGGGTCGCGGCCACACTCCTCCTTGTCGGCGGCGCCAACCTCGCCACTGTCAAGGCCTTCGGTGAGCTGGAATTCGCCTTCACCATCGTCAAGGTCGGCGCCGTCATCGCCATGATCCTAGGCGGCGTGGCCGTGCTCGTCTTCGGACTCTCCACCGCGGAGACCACCGGCCCGGCCAACCTGGTCAATGATGGCGGCTTCTTCCCCAACGGCGTCTCCGGCATGGTCGCCTCCTTCATCTTGGTCCTCTTCGCCTTCGGCGGCACGGAGATCGTCGGCGTCGCCAGTGCGGAGGCAGAAGATCCCGCCAAGTCCGTGCCGAAGGCCGTCAACACCATCCCGGTGCGCATCCTGCTGTTCTACGTCCTAGCCATCCTGGTCATCCTCATGATCAACCCCTGGCGCAGCATCACCGGTGAGGAAAGCCCCTTCGTCCAAATCTTCTCCACCCTCGGCGTCACCTGGGCTGCGGCCGCCCTCAACATCGTCGTCATCACCGCGGCTGTTTCCGCCATTAACGCCGATCTCTTCGGCGCCGGCAACGTCCTTACCGGCCTGGCACGCCAGAACCTCGCACCAAAAGTCATGGCCAAAAAGACCCGCGGTGTGCCCGTCATGACCATGATCATCCTGCTCATCGTCATGATCATCGGCACCGCGCTCAACGCCCTCATCCCAGATAACGTCTTCGAGGTCATCGCCTCCCTGGCCACCTTCGCCACCATCTACGTGTGGTTGATGATCCTCCTGGCCCACGTGGCCTCCCGCCGCCAGATGCCCACCGAAGAACGCGCCAGCCTGGAATACACCGTCCCCTTCTGGCCCTGGGGCCAATACTTCTCCATCGCCTTCATCATCTTCACTTTTGGCATCATGGTGTGGCAGGAGCAGTACCGTCCGGCACTGGCCACGGGCGTTATCTTCATCCTCCTGATGACCGCCATTTTCTACCTCACCGGCCGCCGCACCGCCGCCGCGAGCACCCCACAGGGAACAGCTCCGCAAGGAACAGACGCGAAAGGATAACCATGAACACCGTTGATGCCCCCGCCTACTCCCCTGCCCCCGAGTGGTCCGGCCGCTCCGATGGCCCGGGCCCCGAGCATGCGCGGTGGCACAGCGTGGTTCGCCCGCTGGACGTCGCCAAGCCCCAGGCAGAACCCGGCGTCGCACTCTTGGGTTTTGCCTCCGACGAGGGCGTTGAGCGCAACCATGGCCGCCCCGGCGCGGCTGCTGGCCCGGCCGCTCTGCGCAGTGCACTGGGTTCCCTGGCGCTGCACCATACGCACCCGCTTTACGACGGCGGCACGATCACCACCCAAGGCACCGACCTGGAGGGCTCCCACGAGCGCCTCTCCGATGCAGTGGAGACACTCTCACGCGCCGGGCATCTGCCCATCATCCTCGGCGGCGGCCATGAGACTGCCTTCGGCTCTCACCGCGGCGCCTTCCGCGCCCTAGGCCCGCTGCAGATCATCAACCTGGACGCGCACTTCGATCTCCGCACCGCCGCCGTGCCCACCTCCGGTACTCCGTTCAAGCAGATTTCTGACCTGGTGGGCCGCGAGGACTTCGACTATTCCGTCCTGGGAATCTCCCGCCCCAACAACACGCCCGTGCTTTTCGACGAAGCCACCGCCCTCGGCGTCACCGTCGTCCTCGACGAGGAACTGCTCAGCATGGACCGCGCCCAGGTGCGTGACACCGCCGCGCGCATCTGCGCCGGCACCACACCCATCCACCTCTCCATCGACTTGGACGTTCTGCCCGCCGACCAAGCCCCTGGCGTCTCCGCCCCCGCCGGCCTCGGCGTCCCGGTAAACATCATCCGGGAACTAGCACTCACCATCGCCGCCACGGGACGCCTAGCGCTTGTCGACGTCGTCGAGCTCAACCCCACCTTCGACACCGACGCCCACACCGCCAAGCTGGCCGCGCGGTTGATTGATGACATTGTGACGGTGCATTTTTCTGCTGCCACGAAAGCGAATTCCTAGATAAGGCGCGGGCCAGCCGGCATACTAGTGCCCATGAGTTCACCGATTCGCGTTGTCGGAGCCGTCTTCACAGACGGTGATCGTTTCCTGGCCTGCCGAAAGGCTCCTGGAAAGTCCCTCGCCGGCATGTGGGAGTTTCCGGGCGGCAAGATTGAGTCGGGCGAAACCCCGGAGCAGGCGCTGGCGCGTGAGATCAAGGAAGAGCTTTCCGTAACCGCAACCGTTGGCGACAAAGTCACCACGACCGTATATGAGTATGACTTCGCCACCATTGAACTAACTACTTTTCTGTGCACAATCGAGTCTGGCGACCTGACTCTAAGTGATCACGATGAGACTCGTTGGGTGACCTCTCCTGAGGCAAGGGAACTCGACTGGGCTCCCGCAGACATTCCCGCCGTCAAACTAATTTCTTCGCGCCTATGAGTTCCGATTCTCTTCTCCCCTTCGGCATCTACGAAACCCCGGTCACCGCTCGTGTTCAGGAGCGAATCGAGGAAACCAAGCGGGCTCGGCCCACGGCAGCAACGGGCATCGCTCACGAGTCAACGAAGGACGTCAATCCGCGCTTCGCCGCGGCAGTGTCTCAGCATTTTGCGAAAGCACTTGAACAGAAGCTCACCGAGATGACGAAGGCGGAGGACCGCGTTGCCCTCATCAATGCGCTAGCGCAACATCTCGGAACAGATGAGTCCATCGCCGCAGAGCAGCTGCTCTACGCTATCTACAGATCAGAGCTTGAAGAGCCGCCAGAGCTTCCGGAAGTCTCGCTCAACACCAGTGCCTTGTTCACCAACAGCGTGGACGACACCAATATGTCGGTCGAGATTGCCCGCGAGATTAGAACGGCGGATTCCGTCGATCTGCTGTGCGCTTTCATCAAAAGCTCGGGCATTGCGGTCATCAGCGATGAACTGGAATACCTCAGGGACCACCAGATTCCGATACGAGTAATTACGTCCACTTACTGCGGGGCAACCGAAGCAGCCGCAGTGCGCCGACTCGTGGAAGACTACGGCGCTGAAGTCCGAATCTGCTATGAGCACAAGACCACGCGCTTGCATGCCAAGGCTTGGCTCTTCCGCCGTCAGTCGGGATTTGACACCGCCTTCATCGGCAGCTCGAACCTCTCGCGCTCAGCGCTTGTCGACGGCTGGGAATGGAACGTCCGGGGCTCTCGTTCCTCCACGCCGGAGATCATCGAAAAGTTCATCAAGACCTTCGACAGCTATTGGTACGATGCCCACTTCAAAGCATTTGATCCGGAGAAGGACTACGCGCGCCTCAAGGCGGCTCTCGGCAGCGCCAAGTTCCTCGAATCAAAGCCCGGCGAAAAGCTCGAGCTGTCCGGCCTTCGCGTCGAGCCCTACCCCTACCAAGAGGAGATGCTCGAAGCTTTAGACTCCGAGCGCGAAGTTCACGATCGCCACCGCAACCTCCTCATTGCCGCCACAGGTACAGGTAAGACGGTCGTGGCTGCACTTGACTACCGCCGCCTGTGTGAGAAGCTGGGGCGCAGGCCACGGCTGCTTTTCATTGCCCACCGGCGCGAGATTCTTACTCAGGCCCAGCGGACATATCGCGAGGTACTTAGTTCCGCTGGGTTTGGCGAGCTCCTCTTAAGCGGTGAACAGCCCGCCCAGTGGGACCATGTCTTCGCGAGCATCCAGTCTCTGCATGGCAAGCGCCTAGCCCAGCTTGCGCCTGACCATTTTGAAGTCGTCGTCATTGATGAGTTCCACCACGCAGAGGCCGCGACGTACCGCGCGGTTCTGGACTACCTGCAGCCGCGTGAGCTCCTCGGGCTGACTGCCACTCCGGAGCGCGGTGACGGCGAGAACGTTCAAAAGTATTTCGACTACCGCGTAGCTCATGAACTTCGCCTCTGGGATGCCTTGCGCCTCCAGCTTCTCGCACCGTTGCACTACTACGGAGTCGACGATGCTACTGACCTGACAAGCCTGACCTGGAATCGCGGAAAGAAGGACTACAAAGCTTCGGAGCTGAGCGAGTTTTATATCAAGGCTGGAGAGAAGCGCACCAGGTTCATTATCAATGAGCTCAGTCGTCGCATTTTCGATCTCTCCGAGATGAAAGCCCTCGGCTTTTGCGTGACCATCGCCCACGCCGAATACATGGCGGAGCAATTCAATCTTTTCGGCATCCCAGCTCTGGCGGTCAGCAGCAAGCTCAGCCTTGATGAGCGTCGCCGCGCCATTGAACAGCTTCGTGAGGGCACTATGAAGATCATCTTCGCCGTCGATATTTTCAACGAAGGCGTCGACATCCCATCGATCAACACGCTGCTGCTTCTGCGCCCAACGCAAAGCCCGGTGCTCTTTGTCCAACAACTGGGCCGCGGGCTGCGCCTCCATGAGGGAAAGAATGCCTGCACTGTCTTTGATTTCTTGGGTGTACAGCACGAAGAATTCGATTTCGAAGAGCGCTTCAAAGCTCTCACGCCTGCTCGCGGAAAGAACTTGGCCAAGGAGGTAGAGCAAGGATTTCCTACCGCCCCGCCAGGCTCCAACATCACCTTGGACCGTGTAACGACCGAGCGCGTTCTCAAGAACATAAAGCGCTTGGCACGTAACTCCATTAAGAAAATACGAGCACTTATTTCTGATTACGGCACAACGGACCTCGCCAGTTTCACTAACAGCTCCGGAGTTCCGCTAGAAGACATCTACCGCCGCAAGGGAATTACGTGGACCACGCTGCTGCGCGATGAGAAGCTTCTGCCCTCCGTCCCTGCGAGCGAGCACGAAGAGTTTCTACTCAGCCGAATCCGGGTCCTGTTACACATCAACGATCCCAACCGCGTAGCGGCCTACAGTCTCCTGGTTTCTCGGGATGGGCCCACCCAAAAGGACATGACTCCCGAGCAGGTTCGGTACGCCACCATGCTCGTGCTGGCGCTGTGGGCGAACTCAAATACGCCGGTACCGGAATCCTTGGACGAGGCCCTCGGAATCATCCGCTCATGCCCTTCCTTCGTCGCTGAGGTAACTCAGGTCATGCAGCTCACGCTCGACCGCTCCCGCGTCATTCCAGAGAAGTCAACGAACAGCGTCTTGGAAACTCACGCCGACTACAGTCTTGCCGAGCTCGTCGGAGCTTTGGACGATGGCACGTTGCGCAAATTGGCAAATCTGCCGCGCGAAGGTGTACGGCGCTTCGATGCATCAAACACCGACCTCTTCCTCGTTACCTTTCAAAAAGACGAGAGTGTCAGTGCTTCCACGAACTACCGCGACTACCCACTGGCGCCGGATCGCTTGCACTGGGAATCCCAATCCACCACGTCGCTCAAGTCCGCGATGGCACGGCGCTACATCCACCATCATGAGCTCAACGGCAACATCATCATTGCTACGCGCTTTAACAAGCGGAACAAGGTGGACACTGCATCGGCATACACCTTCCTCGGCAATGTCGACTACGTTACGCATAGGGGCGAGAAGCCCATCCAGTTTGAGTGGAGCCTTCGCCGTGACATGCCTAAACAGCTTTATGCCGCTGGACGCACTGTGGCTTAAGTCTCACATAAATATAAATAATAAAGTTGACACCACAACTAACCCACTTTAAGATTTTCTTAGCAGATTAAGAAGAGTGCAGTCTCTGTTACCTTGGTGCAGAAGTGTGGAGGACGATCATGGGAGCCGCCAGCAAGCGTAGCCGGAAGCGGTGGAGCCGACCAGAGAACGGTTCCGAGACTTCCACGTACGGCTTTACGCGTTTTCGGGAGCGCAGTTTTAAGACTGGCACCACTCCACGCTGGGCCGCGTGCAGCAAGAAAATACGCCGCACTCGCTAGGGATACACAGCCCTGAAGACTCAGGCTCCGTCAGTACTGTACTGACGGAGCCTTTCAGTTTTCCGTCTACTATCGCCGCGGGCGGTAGCGGCGGCGCAGGCCGCGCAGAATGCCTGTTCTCTCCCCCAAGGTGTCGCGGCCGAAAACCCACGCCACGACGCCGGCCGCGGCCACTACCGCGCAGAAACCAAAGGCTGCCTCAAACCCGTACCTATCTGCCAGCAGACCAATGACGATGGGGCCCAAGATTTGCCCGAAGTCACCAGCCATCTGAAAAGTTGATAGCACCTGTCCACCCGAGCGCTGCGAGCCGACGATATCCGCCACTGCTGCCTGCTGCGATGGGGCGATAAGGCCCGAAGCCGCGCCGGACAGGGCGGAGAGAATGAGGAGGGAAACGATGTTCGTCGCCAAGCCCAGCGTGCCCACAAACAGAGCGGAACCCACGAGCCCCGCAACGATGAGCGGACGGCGCCCCACACGGTCCGACCAGGAACCGGAGAACTGCAGAACAATGGCGTTGCCCGCGGCGAAGGCAGCCAACGCAACGCCGGATGTGGATGCGCCGTTGGCAAAAATGGCGGCCGCGAACAGCGGGAGAACCGCCACGCGCACGCCCATGTTGATCCATCCTTGGGCGAAGTTCGACGTCAGCACTGCGCGGAAGGCAGTATCCGCCCAGGCTTCCTCCAAGCGCATCGGTGTCAGGTGGCGCCGGCGTTCATCGGCCTCGTTGACCGAGGGCATAAGGATCCACACAACGACTGCTGCGATGGCTACGCCAACGCCATAAATGACGAAAGGCCAGCGGAATCCTAAGAAGGAGAGGCTTGCGCCCACGAGCGGGCCAATCACATTGCCAAGCAGGAAGGATGTTGCATAGGTGGCCGAACAGCGCCCGCGGATGCTGGGTGGCGCCAGGCGCACAATGAGTCCCATAGCCGCGACGGTGAACATCGTCGAACCAATGCCAGCGATTGTGCGCAAGACGACGATCTGCCAGTATTCCTGCGCCATTCCCACCAGGCCGGTCGTCGCCGCAACGGTGAAGAGACCCGTCACGTAGACGCGGCGCGTGCCCACACGGTCGATGAGGAACCCAGCGGCCGGAGCGAAGATGAGGCGGCTGGCGGAAAAGACGGAGACAACGAGGCCTGCTGCGGCCATTGAGACGTCGAAGCTGACGATGAACTGCGGCAGCAGCGGCGCAATGAGCCCGTACCCCAAGGCGATGATGAACCCGGCGGTGACCATGACCCAAATTTCCCGCGGGATTTTAACCTGCGGCGCAGCATTATTTTTCATATCGCCACTCACTGTATCCCACTCCGCCAAATCATCGCACACGAGTTCGATACTCGTGGAGGGAATGTCCGCTCGGTTTTCTAGTGTGTGGGCCATGAAGAACTACAGCAGCATTTACCAATCCGTTCAGTCCCCGTCCACGCTCAGCCCCGGTGAGCTCACCACGGAGATCCTTTACCACCACCATGAAACGCTTCGCTCCATCGAGAGCATCATCCGCCACCCACGCTCGCTCGCGCGGCCCACGCCGCAGTGGCGTCCACCATCCAAGGTGTTGCCGCCGGTAGACATACAAGGCGAAGAATCACTACCGCTGACTTTTACTGTCTCACGCCACCGCGTGGGTGAGCGGGCTAAGGCCCGCGTTCTGGGTTATGGCGAAAAGCGCGTGCCCTCTTACCTCATTACGGTGCGCATCACCGACCCGACTGGGCGTCCCGTTGCTCCCTCCTTGGCTGAGGCATGGGTCCGGGCACTGGTTCCAGAGGAGCTTGTCTCCGCGGTGCATGAGATTTCCAGCAGCAGTGCAGCGACGTTTGTGTGGCTGGTGGATAGCACCTATACCCCGGTGCATTCACCGCTCTCCCTCTTCGAAGGATTCAGCCAAGCCGCTTAAAACCTACTTAACTACTAGCCAAAGTAGGTGTGGCCCGAGTGGTCGGAGCCGCGCAACTTTAGAGCTTTCAGAAGTAGCGCTGCATCCGGCCCAAGAGGTTGCGGGGTGGTTCCTCATCAAGAGAAATCGAGAACCTGTCCTCCGTTAAGACACGGGCACGGGATCGGCGTGTCTCCGGGTAGTCATATAGACGGAGGATGGGCTGCGGCGCCAAGCGAATAGCTACGCAGACTACGAGGGCCGTGAATGTCTTATCAATCACGTCGGAGCTCAGACTCTGCAAAAGAACCGCCAGGCGCCCGTCATGCAAAATTAGCTCCCACAGCGCCATGAGCTTGATGGGTCCGCTTTGCCCATACTCACTGGGCAGGAGCAAGGTACACATCGTGGTCAATAGCCCGGCGACTACACCCACACCGGCGCCGGTGAGCATCATGACCAACATCCGCTTAAAGGCACCACGACGTGCCAGCCAACCAAATAGGTAGGCCACCACCACGGCCACCGGGAGGTACACCAAAAGCAGCGGGTTGTTGATGCTGGCCAAGCACGCAGTCAAAAGCGCTGTTCCCATGCCTAACACCGGACCGTAGACAATAGCCACGAATGCTGTACCCATCATGTCCAGGTATAGGGGCACGTTCACGTTGAAGATCAGCGATGACAGCACCAGGTTCACTGCCACCGCCAGCAACGGGTTAAGCAATGCGTGATGACCCAAAGAACGCCACTGCGCGGCAAGGAAGAGAAGGGCGCCGAGCAGGGTCAGGCACCACACACTGATGGAGAGGACAGAGCCAAAAACATAGTCCCCGCTACCGTAGTTCGAATTCAGCGACAGGACCCAAGCCAGAGCCGCGCACACTAATGCGGAGCCAACACACAGGCGTTGGCTCCGAGATGCCTTCTTGTCCGGCATGTGTTTTGGTTGCTCCTCATTAACGTAGGGAAAAGTACGCACCTACCCTACCCTGGGAGCTTTTAGCCCTCGGAGTCACCGTCGCTATCGGCATCCTCTGCTTCGTCCTCGTCGTAATCATCGTCATCGTCCTCATCGTCGTCGAAGAGAACGTCCTCCTCGTCCTCATCGTCGGCGCCGAAGATGTCATAGACCTCAGGCTCGTCGAAGTCGGAGTCATCGATGCTCACCAGCTGGGCTTCCCAGTCCAGGGCTTGATCAGAAACCAGGCTCAGCACATCAAAGAGGCGGTCGAAGTCGGTGTAGGTGCCCAGTTCGAGGGCCTCGGCGGGAACCTCGATGATGGGGGCTAGCCCGCCGTCCTCGTCTTCCGCATCACCGAAGATGGCAACGCGCTCTTCCTCGCTCATGTCCTCCGGGGTATCAACGTCCCAGAGCTTGCTGATTGCCTCATCCTCCAGCTCATCGAGCTCTTCCTCATCGAAGTCGAAGGAGAGGAAACGCACGATTGCGCTCGGGACACCATCGATGGTTTCCACCAGCACGCGCAGCTCCGAGTCGTTTGCTACCTCCGCCACGACGAGGTTCGGGTTGAACTCATCCTGGAGAAACTCCAACTCAGCGATGCGCTCATCGGTGCCCTCCAGCAGATCACGCAGCACGGTTACCACCTGGTCGGTCGCGATGTGACGCGACACAGCCTCGACTGCATCCTCGACGGAGAACGCCACGGAAACTAAAACGGCCTCGAAGTCTTCATCGTCTTCATCCACATCGGCTGCGGCAATGTAGACGTTGGCCGCCGGCAGGATGGGGTCAATTTCCACAAACTGGATTTCCAAATCGGAGGTGATGGGCACGAACATCACATCGTCGTTGACGCGGGACTCAATGCCCTCCCCGTCCAGCGCAGAGGCGATATCTTCAAAAAAGCTCATGTGATTAACATCCGTCCATGTGGGAGTCTCACCCGGGCTGCTGCCAAGGCCCCACACATCTTACCTGCGATCCCCATCAATAGCTCTCCTCATTGAGCAGGAATCCCAGTTCCTTCAGAATCTCCGGGCGCCCCGTACCCCACTCCAGCATGTCGTAGGCCTCCCATGCTTGGCGACGCCCCTCCATCGGCGCCTCCTCCACGCGCGGCTCCACATCGAAAACCATGGTCGAGCGCTGCGGAGCGCGATACTGCGGCCAGTCGTCTCGCGGGGCCCCGCCCCGAATGAATTCGCCCCATTGCGTCTGCATGGCCCCGGTTACGTTCTCCATTTCGGAAGGCTTGGCGATGGTGTTCAGGAAGGAGACGCGCGACGCTCCTGGGTCACCAAAGATATTGGAGAGCTCCATCGAGTGCATCGCCCCCAACCCCAACCAGCGCAGTGCTGCCGGCGCGAAGTCGAAGCGGTACATCCACGTCGGATAGCGCCGCGCGTGTTCGGAGACCACGCGGACGGTGGGGGCCCAGAAGAGGGCGTCGGTAAGCAGGTCCCCAAAGTCGCGGCGCGAGACCGCACCGCCGTAGGCCGCAATGACGTCCGGTGCGCTCTCCGGATCAAAGGAGGCCAGCAGTCGCAGGGCCGCGCGCTCCCGGGCACTCTGGCGCTGGAAGAGGAACTTTCCAAAGCTAGCCTCACCGGAGTTGGTTCCCACCAGCAACGGCACTGGGTGTTGGTTGCCGTCCACAAAGGCTTCGATGGGGTGTTGCGGGATGAGGTCGCCGTCGACAGTCGGTGCGTAGCAGGAGTTCAGGTACAGCAACTCGCCCGCGCGCCACATCATGGACTGCCCGGAGCGCACCAAGTCCGCAAAATCCTCCTGGCGCAGATCATCCGCGGTGGTATCGCGCGGCAAGGCCATCTTGTGAACCAGCTCGCGGGCCCAAAACACCGACTGCGCCCGCGAATGAATCATGCCTATGGGCGGTGACTGCGCAATCGCGCGGTGGAACAGCCCCTCGGCGCGCGGCACCGCCATGAGTGTCAGGACGGCCGCGCCGCCGGCGGATTCACCCATGAGCGTGACGTTTTCTGGGTCTCCGCCGAAGGCGGCGATGTTCTCGCGCACCCACTCCAACGCCAGGACCTGATCCGCCACGGCCGGGTTAGCGCAGGCCTCACCACCTAAGCTGCGGACGTCGAGGTAACCCAAAGCACCTAAGCGGAAATTCACCGAAACGTAGACCACGTCCATCTGCGCTGCGAACTCGAAGCCGCGCAACATCAGCATGTGGGAGGAGCCCACAATGAAACTGCCGCCATGCAGATACACCACAACGGGCAGCTTCTCCCCCGCCTCGCGCGCCCCGGGCGTCGCCGGGTTAGTGGTCGGACCTGAGCGGTGGGGCCGAACGATATCGAGGGTCAAGCAATCCTCTGCGCCCTCGATGCGATCGGTCCAGGAATAGACGGGCTGCGGGGCCACGTGCCCGAACTCGCGGCAATCTCGGATTCCTTCCCAGGCGGGGGCAGGTCGCGGCTCCATGAAACGGTGAGCGCCCGACGTATCCGCGCCGAAAGGAATCCCGCGCCACGAGCGCACGGGAGCGCTCAGCGGACGGTCCGTGCGCAACTCCTCTTCGATGCAGCCGCGTACCCAGCCGCCGGTGGTGAGCACCGTGAGGTCGTCGGCAAGCGCGGTGCGTGCTGCCTCATGGGCGGCGCGGGCACGGGCGTGGAGGGAATCTGCAAGCAAGCGCGCCGCAGCCGCGCTGACCTCGCGCGAGGGGGAAGGCTCAAACTCGCTCATGTCTCATACCCTAGTGCGCGCGCCTGCTAACGCGCTGAATAAAGCTTTTTCGATACGGTGGTAAACATACAGTTCAGATTCACAATCAAATTTAGTTAAGAAGTTAGGTGAGACAATGTTGGACAAGGTCTTTAACAAGGAGAAAAAGAGCAAAGACATTAGTCTCAGGGACGGGGCCGTCGAGGAGACTGGCTCCGCAGAGGCCGTGGGCACCTTGGAAATTGATGAGGCCAACCGCATTACTAAGGGATTCTTGGGGGCCATCGACAAAATCGTCTCCGTCCAGTCCTCCGTCATCATTAACTATGTCGAGGGCGTGAAGAAGCGCAACCCCAACGCCAGCCCGGCACAGCTCCAAGAGCTCATTGACAAGCACTTCATGAACATCATCACCGGCACGGGTGCCGCTGCCGGCGCATCCGCGGCTATCCCCGGCATCGGCCTGGTCACCGGCGCGGCCACTATCGGCGCAGAATCCATGGTCTTCCTTGAGGCCGCTGCCTGGTACATCCTCGCCTCCGCGCACCTGCGCGGTGACAACATCCGGGATAAGGAGCGCCGCCGCGCCCTGGTCTTGGTGGTGCTCACCGGCTCCCAGGGCAGCGCGTTGGTCGATACCTTTGTAGGTGACGCAACCTCTCTGTCCGGCGTCACCTCCGCTGCTACCCTCTCGCGCTTTTCCGGCCCCACCCTCAGCGGCCTCAACGGACGCCTGACCAAGCTGTTTATGAAGCAGGCCACCAAGAAGCTCAAGTGGGCGTGGGTGTCCAAACTGCTGCCGATGGGTGTAGGCGCGGTGCTGGGAACGACCGCCAACCGTAAATTGGGACGCCAAGTTATTGACCATGCCGGAACCCAGCTCTCCCCCCTGCAGGGGGAGTAAAAGGCGGGAAACCCGCCCGGGATAGTGGGCAAACTTCCAAGGCCCGTATCATAAGGGAAGACACTTTTCGGGGTGCCTTTCGCACCCGTGGATTGGCCTACTAGAGTCGAATAAAGACAAACTTAGAAGCACAGAAAGAGGCGAGCATCTGCCGTGAGCAACTCGAGCATCTATGGCCCGAATGCGTGGCTGATTGACGAACAGTTTCAGCAGTACTCAAAGGACCCGAACTCCGTAGACAAGGAGTGGCGCGAGTACTTTGAGGCCAACGGGGCACCGAAGTCGGCCGCAAAGTCCAAGGCTGCGAAGGCTCAATCCAGCACCCCCGCCCAGAAGAAGGGCGCAGCAGCACAGGCCGAGTCCAAGCAGGCACCGGCTCAAGAGAAGTCTCCCGCCGCACCGGGTGCTAAGGCACCGAGCGATTCCAAGGCTTCCGCCGCGGCTGCGAAGAAGACGGAGAAGAAGTCCGAGTCTCCGCTGGACCGCATCAAGGACGCACCGGAGCCGGGCTCCCGCGTACTCAAGGGCATGTTCAAGGCAATTGCCAAGAACATGGATGAGTCCCTGGAGATCCCCACCGCTACCACCGTGCGCGACATCCCGGTCAAGCTCATGTGGGAAAACCGCGCGATGATCAACGATCACCTCAAGCGCACCCGCGGCGGCAAGATCTCCTTCACCCACATCCTGGGCTACGCGCTGGTTAAAGCCGTTCAGATCCACCCGGACATGAACGTGCGCTACGAAATCCAGGACGGCAAGCCCACCGTGGTCCAGCCGGAGCACGTCAACCTGGGTCTGGCCATTGACCTTCCGCAGAAGGATGGCTCCCGCGCCCTCGTCGTCGCTGCCATCAAGGAAGCGGAGAACAAGACCTTCTCCGAGTTCATCGATGCCTACCAGGACATCGTTGACCGCTCCCGCAAGAACAAGCTGACGATGGATGATTTCTCCGGTGTCACCATCAACCTGACCAACCCGGGTGGCATTGGCACCCGCCACTCCATCGCCCGCCTGACCAAGGGCTCCGGTTCCATCATCGGTGTGGGCTCCATGGACTACCCGGCCGAGTTTGCCGGCACCTCCGCTGACCGCTTGGCTGACCTCGGCGTCGGCCGCCTGGTTACCCTGACCTCCACCTACGACCACCGCGTCATTCAGGGCGCTGAGTCTGGTGAGTTCCTGCGCACCATTGGCCAGCTCATTCTGGATGATGCCTTCTGGGACGAGCTCTTCGAGTCCCTGGGTGTTCCCTACCAGCCCTTCCGCTGGGCTGCCGACGTGCCGAACACGGGCGTCGACAAGAACACGCGCGTCATGCAGTACATCGAGGCCTACCGCTCCCGCGGCCACCTGCTCGCGGACATCAACCCGCTGGGTTGGAAGCAGCCGGGTCTGCCCTGGCCGGATCACCGCGACCTCGACCTGGCTACCCACGGCCTGACCATCTGGGATCTGGACCGCACCTTCAACGTTGGCGGCTTCGGTGGCAAGGAGACTATGACGCTGCGCGAGGTAGTTACCCGCCTGCGCTCCGCCTACACCCTCAAGGTTGGCTCCGAGTACACCCACATCCTGGACCGCGACGAGCGCGGCTGGCTGCAGGAGCAGATTGAGGCCGGTATGCCGAAGCCGACCAACTCCGAGCAGAAGTACATCCTGCAGAAGGTCAACGCCGCTGAGGCCTTTGAGAACTTCCTGCAGACCAAGTACGTGGGCCAGAAGCGCTTCTCCCTGGAGGGCGCTGAGTCCCTCATCGCTCTGCTGGACTCCATCGTGGACACCGCGGCTGGCCAGGACCTCGACGAGGTTGTCATCGGTATGCCGCACCGCGGCCGCCTGAATGTTCTCTTCAACATCGTGGGCAAGCCGCTGGCGGATATCTTCGGTGAGTTCGACGGCAACTACAAGGGCGGCCAGATGGGCGGCTCCGGTGACGTGAAGTACCACCTGGGCGCTGAGGGCGAGCACCTGCAGATGTTCGGCGACGGTGAAATCAAGGTCACCCTGGCTGCTAACCCGTCTCACCTCGAGGCCGTCGACCCGGTCATGGAAGGTATCGCACGCGCCAAGCAGGACATCCTGGACAAGGGCGCTGAGGGCCACACTGTTGTGCCGATCATGCTCCACGGCGATGCTTCCTTCACCGGCCTGGGCGTGGTCCAGGAGACCATCAACCTCTCCCAGCTGCGTGGCTACACCACCGGCGGTACCGTCCACGTGGTGGTCAACAACCAGGTGGGCTTCACCACCACCCCGGATTCCGGCCGCTCCACCCACTACGCCACCGACCTGGCTAAGGGCTTCGACTGCCCGGTCTTCCACGTCAACGGCGATAACCCGGAGGCAGTTGTCTGGGTGGGCAAGCTGGCCACCGAGTACCGCCGCCGCTTTGGCAAGGACGTCTTCATTGACCTCGTCTGCTACCGCCTGCGCGGCCACAACGAGGCCGACGACCCGTCGATGACCCAGCCGCAGCTCTACGACATCATCGATGACCACAAGTCTGTCCGTGAGCGCTACACCGAAGAGCTCATCGGCCGCGGTGACCTCTCCGATGAAGAGGCAGAGGCAGCTGCACGCGACTTCCACGATCAGATGGAGTCCGTCTTCGCCGACCACAAGAAGGCGGAAGAGGCTGGTCCGAAGGAACAGACCGGCATCACCTCCTCCCAGGAGCTGACCCGTGGTCTGGACACCTCCATCACCGCCGAGGAGCTCGCCGAGATCGGTGACGCCTACGGCACCCCGCCGGAGGGCTTCGAGTACCACAAGCGCGTGGCCAAGGTGGCCAAGGACCGCCAGAAGTCCTCGCGCGAAGGCGGCATCGACTGGGGCTGGGGCGAGCTCATCGCTTTCGGTTCCCTGGCCAACTCCGGCAAGGTTGTCCGCCTGGCCGGTGAGGATTCCCGCCGCGGTACCTTCACTCAGCGCCACGCTGTGGCCTTCGACCCGCGCACGGGTGAGGAGCACAACCCGGTTGCTCACCTGGCGAAGTCCAAGGGCAATGGCGGTAAGTTCATGGTCTACAACTCGGCCCTGACTGAGTTCGCCGGCATGGGCTTCGAGTACGGCTACACCGTGGGTAACCCGGATGCTGTCGTGGCTTGGGAGGCACAGTTCGGTGACTTCGCCAACGGCGCACAGACCATCATCGATGAGTACGTCTCCTCCGGTGAGGCGAAGTGGGGCCAGCTCTCCAGCCTGATCCTGCTGCTGCCGCACGGCTACGAGGGCCAGGGTCCGGACCACTCCTCCGCCCGCATTGAGCGCTTCCTGCAGCTGTGCGCTGAGGGCTCCATGACGGTGGCTCAGCCTTCCACCCCGGCTAACCACTTCCACCTGCTGCGCCGCCAGGCTCTCGGTGAGATGAAGCGCCCGCTGGTGGTCTTCACCCCGAAGTCCATGCTGCGTAACAAGGCCGCAACCTCCTCCGTGGAGGACTTCACTGGGGTCAAGAAGTTCCAGTCCGTCATCAATGACCCGAACTTCGTTGACATCAACGGCAAGAAGGTCGGCGATACCGACAAGGTCAAGACCATCATGCTGGTCTCCGGCAAGCTCTACTGGGAGCTGGCCAAGAAGAAGGAAGCCGATGGCCGCGATGACATCGCCATCGTTCGCGTGGAGATGCTCCACCCGATTCCGTTCAACCGTCTGCGTGAGGCTTTCGAGGCTTACCCGAACGCAACGCAGATTCGCTTCGTGCAGGACGAGCCGGCCAACCAGGGCCCGTGGCCGTTCTACAACGAGCACCTGCGTGAGCTCATCCCGGATATGCCGGAGATGGTCCGCGTCTCCCGCCGCTCGCAGTCCTCGACTGCTACCGGTAACGCGAAGGTTCACCAGATTGAGCAGAAGAACCTGCTCGAGGAAGCCTTCGACGTCTAAAGGCGCTTGAAGCCACAGGCGCTGGCCACAGCACAGCGCCGAGCATGGCCCCGGCCACCACGAACTCATAACGAGCGTGGTGGCCGGGGCCTTTTCTTGCTTGTGGGTTGGGCTCCCCTACCAGAGCACAAAAGCCGCGCTGCGCGCTCAGCCACCCGCCCCTCGCGCTCAGCTACCCGCCCTCTGTTCTCCCTTAATCGCCCTTCGCGCTCACCGTGAGCCTCAAACAGCAACCACAAGCTCTCCCGGTGAGCGCGAAGGGAGACACTCATAAGAATCTCTTTTCAGAAACTCCACGAAATGTTGGGCAGAATTGCGCGAGGAGATAAAGCTGTGGCGAAACCTCTAAGCAGTCTTCGCATCCACCAGCGTGTTCGACCACGATAACGCCCCAGCTGCCGACGATCGCGACAGAACCCGCGACAGAACCCGCGGCAGTACTTAGTGAGTCGTTGGGCTGGACATCAAGCTCCCCAATCATACTCACGCCGGGTCGAGTGGTGCTTCACGACGAAAGCAGACAGACCTAGCTCGATATGACACCGAATCTCGAAATCGCTTTTCGACTGCCGCAATGCAATTCAGCAAAAAGAAACGCCCGAGCTATTGCTCGGGCGTTTGCTCGTGGTTTACTCAACCACTGCCGTGGGGCCGGCGAGGCCCCTGCGGACACCTAGTGTTTAGGAGTCCTTGCGGCGGCTAGGACGCAGAATCAGAGCTGCACCAACGATGAGTGCCAGTGCCACACCAATGAGGCCCAGGACGTTAGCACCGGTGTTGGCAAGCTTGCCAGACGAGGTGCTCTTGGAAGAGGCCGGGGTGCTCGATGTCGTTCCAGGCTGGCTGGCCTGGCTCGGCTGAGTACTCGGGGTCGCCTGCTCGGACGTCGGCTGTGCTTCCCCACTAGGTGCCTCCGGTGCCTCTGGCACCTTCGGCTCCTCAGGCTTCAGCGGCTCCTCAGGCTTCAGCGGCTCAACTGGCTTGGCTGGCTTCGTCGGCAGCTCCGGAAGGTGCGGAAGCTTAAAGAAGTGGGCCAATGCCGGCGGGATAATCACCAGCGGGATGAGAGGCCACAGGCTACTGAGGTTCGGGATGCTCGAGGTACCTGGCTTGTCGGGGTTGTCCGGAGTGTCCGGCTTGCCTGGCTCATCAGGGTTGTCCGGGTTGTCGGGGTTGTCCGGAGTGTCCGGCTTGCCTGGCTCATCAGGGTTGTCCGGAGTGTCCGGGTTGTCGGGGTTGTCCGGAGTGTCCGGGTTGTCCGGAGTGTCCGGGTTGTCGGGGTTGTCCGGAGTGTCCGGCTTGCCTGGCTCATCAGGGTTGTCCGGAGTGTCCGGCTTGTCGGGGTTGTCCGGCGTGTCGGGGTTGTCCGGAGTGCCTGGGTCCGCCGGCTTATCGCAGTTGCACTTGGTGCCAACGCGGATCTTCCGATCCTGCTTTTCCTTCGTCACCGTCTCGGTAGTCTCCGGATCGCCCACAGGCTCACCGTTTACAAGCTTCCAAGTCTTGGAAACTTCCTTCTCACCATTGACACCAGGCTGGTCCTCTTCGACCTTGCCTGCTTCGAGGTTCGGGTCGTACTCAATGATGGTCTCGTACGGAATCTCCTCGGTGTGCTTGTCCGTCAGCTCGGTCTGGTTCTCAGCCGGACCAACCTCGATGATGCGCGGGGAAGGCTTGCTGACTTCCTCAGAAGACTCCTCCTTGCTCACCTCGCCGTTATCAACAGTCACCGTGACGGTGTGCTTGATCTCACCAGGCGTGCCTTCTTCGACAACCTTGGACTCGCCCGGCTCCAGGTCCGGGTTCACACGGATCTCGGTCTCGTACGGGGTCTTCTCGGTCCATTCGACGTTCTCGGTGACAGCCTCGGTCTTGGTGCCAACACGGATAATCGCGTTGGTCGGCTCCTTGGTGCGCTCGGTGGTCACGGTCGGCTCGCCGGAAGGCTTACCGTCCACGATCTTCTGAGTGGAAGTGACGACCTCAGTACCCAGCTCGCCCTGCTTATCGACGACCTGCTCACCCGCCTTCAGATTCGGATCGAAGACGATCTCAGTCTCGAACGGGACAGGCTTCTCAACCGTGGTCACCACAGAAGTGTCCTCGGGTGCCGGACCGTACTCAATGATTTCATTGACCGGATCCTTGGTCTGCTTCTCCTCAGGGGTCACCGTGGCTTGGTCGCCCTTGGCGGTGAAGTCTGCGGTATAGGACTTCTCACCCGGTACACCCTTCTGAACGACCTTGATCTCACCCGGCTTCAAATCCGGATTCGGTCGGGTCTCAACATCGAATGGAACCTGAGCCTTCCACTCAACCTTCTCCGAAGCTTCGGAAGTGTCCGAAGGCTTGGTGCCAACGGTGATGACCTCATCAACCGGCTGCTTCGTGATCTCCTCGGTGATCTGCGGATCACCTGGCTTGGAGTTGACGATGTCACGCTTGATCGTCACGGTCTTCTCACCCGGCTGACCAGGCGTCGTCACCTTGGACTCACCAGCAGGCATGTTCGGGTCGTACTTCACAACAACCTTGAACGGAGCCTCAGCCTTGAAAGACTCAGTGTTCTCACCGGTCGTCTTGGTACCCACACGAATCTCGGCCGCAACCGGCTCCTTGGTGCGCTCAGTCGTCACGGTCGGCTCGCCGGAAGGCTTGCCATCCACGATCTTCTGAGTAGAAGTCTCGACATCAGTGCCGAGCTCACCCTGCTTGTCGACGACCTGCTCGCCAGCCGGCAAGGTGTCATCGAACGTAATCTTCGTTTCGAACGGCACCGGCTTCTCAGTCTTGGTTACCACAGAGGTGTCCTCAGCGCGTGGGCCATACTCTACGATGCGCTCAACAGGTTCAGTGCGGGCCTTGCTTTCCGCAACCTGTGCTTCACCGTTGGTGCCGATGAAGGTTGCAGCATAGGAAGCCTCGCCGTTTTTACCTTCCTGGACGACCCTGGTCTCGCCCGGAGCGAGGTCATTGTTCGGTCGCAGAGTCGTGCCGAATGGAATCGGTTCAGTCCACTCGACCTTATCGGTCGCCGTGGCCTGCTTGGTACCAACGGTGATGACCTCGTCGACAGGCTGCTTCGTGATCTCTTCAGAGACCGTCGGCTTACCGTCCGGGTTCGAGTTGGTGATGTTGCGCTTGATCGTCACCGTCTTCTCACCCGGAACTCCTGGCGTTGTCACCTTGGACTCACCAGCAGGCATGTTCGGGTCGTACTTCACAACAACCTTGAACGGAGCTTCCGTCTTGAAGGTCTCTGTGTTCTCACCAGTGGTCTTGCCACCAACGCGGATGATCTGCTTGACCGGAGCCTTAGTCTGCTCCTTGGTGACTACCGGGTCGCCAGAAGGTTTACCGTCGACAAGCTTTTGCTTAGTCGTAACGGTCTCTTCGCCTTCTTCACCCTTCTGGCCAATGACCTGCTTGCCAGCCTCCAGGTTCGGGTCGTACTTAACCTCAGTCTCGAACGGAACACGGTTCTTCTCAGTGAAGACCAATTCCTGATCATCAAGGCGCGGGCCGTACTCCACGATGCGTGGCTTCGGGTCCTTGATCACGGTATCGGACGTGGTCTTCACCGTCGGAACGCCACCAGGTTCAAGCGTGGCGTCGAACTTCGCAGTGATGGTGCGTTCACCAGCTTCGCCCTCCTGAACAACCTTCACCTCACCCGGCTTGAGTGCCGGGTTCGGACGCATGATGGTATCGAAACCAGTAGCCATGGTCCAGGTCATTTCATCGGTAGCCTTTGCGGGCTTGGTACCAATGACGACGACCTCATTGACCGGTGCCTTGGTTTGCGACCACTTGCCCTTTCGGTCCTGTACCTCTGTGCCTGGAACACCTTCGGTTTCGACCTTGTAGGTACCCTGCGGGACGGTGTCATCGAACTTGTACTCAACATCAAACGGCACCTCGCGCGTCGGGGCATCCTGGATGTTGATCGGTGCATAAATCCGATCGGTGGAACCATCGGAGTAGGTAACCGTGACCGAAACCTTGATAGAGTCACCCGGCTTCGCGGACGTCGGCGCGGTAGCAATTACGTTGCCCTTGTCATCCAGGCCGACCAGCCAATTGCCGTTGGCCGTCGCGACCGTGTACGTCGGATTACCAAACTCGTTTTTATCCCCGGTTGCAGTGTAGCCATCAGCCGGAGTGATCTTGTATGGCTGATCCGGCGCCACGGTAATACCTTCAGGCAACTGAATGGTGAGCGGAGAAGTAGCAGTCTCGCCTGGGAACGTGGTCTCAGGCGGGTAGGTTGGATCGACCTCGAAATTCTGAGTCAAGTTCACCACGGTGGTAACTGGGGTCTCATCAGTGGAGCCATCAGGGTAGGTCACCGTCACGTTGTGGACGTGCTTGTCCCCCGGCTTGGAGCCAGCAGGCGGGGTTACGGTGACCTCACCGGTCTTCGGATCGATCCTGTAGGTCCACCCGCCAACGTTGTCCTCAGTTTTCGGCTGGTCACCGTCCATGCCGAAGGAGAATGTCGTGCCGTCCGGTGCACCGTCCCGGTTAACGGAACGCTTCACCTCGGTGCCCGGCTTGGTGGATTCGACCGGGTAAGTAGGCTTGTTGATGTCCTTCTGGTTCCCCTTGACATTAAACGGTGCATAGACCGTGTCGGTGGAACCGTCGAGGTACTTGACGGTAACAGGGACATTCACACCGTCACCAGGTCGAGCGTCCTTCGGTGCGGTAGCGGTGACGACACCGTTTTCGTCGACGCTGACCTTCCAACCATCGACGTCGGAAGGCACCTTGTAGCGCTGCGACGGATCTTTAGCTAGGTCGCGCTCGGGAATCTTTGATTCGTCCGTGATGTCAGACGTAATCACGCCACCCGGCGTCGTGGTCTGCAGCATGTACTGTGCCTCGTAAACCTGACGCATCTCTGCCACAACGACGACGGTGGCGATGGTCTTATCAGACGAGCCGTCCTTATAGGTGACACGAACAGGAATATCCGCGGAACTACCAGGAAGCGCTCGCTTGCTAATCGGGGTAGAGATCACACCCGTATCCGGGTCAATCTTTACGTCTTCCCACTTCAAATTACGCGGAGGCGCAATATAGTCCGGATCATTCGGATCCGTAATGATGGAGAATTTCGGTTCAGAAGCTTCGTGCATGTTAGTGCGGTCAACCTGGCTGACCGCCAAGTCGCCTGGTCGGCCCGTAACTGTCGGATACAAGGGATCATTCGTACGCGCGTAGGCATCGATGACCGTAAACTCTGCCGGAACGGTAGCGGTGGAACCGTCTGGGTAGGTTACTTCTACCGGAACGGTGACAGTCGTTCCGTTCTGCACGGTCACATCCGGGGTTGCGGTAACCGTACCCTTCTCATCAATGTCGAATTTCCAGTCCTGCGGCAAGTTATCAGGCAACTTGTACTTAGCGAGCTTCGGATCGGACAACATCGTATCGATATCCGAAGTCACCTTCTCCCCTGCCTTAGTCACCTGCGCAGGGTAGAAAGCGAAGTCCTTGCCGGTGCCATCACCAATAACGTTGATGGTGCCGGTCACCACCTGTGGGGTAGCGCCCGTAGCGTAGTAAGCCTTCACTGGGATGGTTAGTCGCGCGCCAGGTATAGCTGTTTCCGGAATCGTCGAAGTCAGCTCACCAGTCTTTTCGTCAATAGTGACTGCCCAGTCACCATACTTGTACTCCAAAGAACCGTCGGGGAAGGTATAGCGATTGGGCTTCTCGTCATCGGTGCGACCGCCCAAGCCAAGCTCCGGCAAGGTTGGCTGAAGCGTAACCGTTTCATTTACGTGGCCGGATTCTGCGGTGTAGTCCGGCACCTTGATCGCATTGACGATCTGGAAGGGAACCTCAACGGTATCGGTCGTCCCATCGGGGTAGGTAGCGATAACCCTCGGCAAAATCTTGGTGTTGTTCGCGGCAGCTTCCGGAGAGGTTGCTTTGACTTTCACGGTTCCGTCATCATCGACGGTTGCCTTCCACCCTTCCGGAACAGACGCCGGGTCAATCTCCAGGGTCTTGGGTCGGACTGGGTCGTATCCCTCAAAGCTGGGCTTTAAATCAAGCTCGGAAACAAGTTCCTTACCTGCTGGGCCCTCAACCGTTCCCCTGACAGCAAGTTCCGTCACCTGGGTATTGTTGGGATCAATAACTGCGAGCAGCGGAATAATATCTTGCGAACCATTGGAATAGGTGACGATAACACGGGGCTGAGCGAACGTGCCCGGCATCGGATTGGCTGGGGTCGTGACCGTGACGTCATAGGTGTTTGGATCTAGCTTGGCGTCCCAACCCCTATAAACGTAGCGCTTATCAAGTTTAACCTCAGCTTCAACGCCGCCATCCTCACGTCTTCTCACCAGGTCAGCGATCTTGTCACCGACCTGCTTATACGTAAGGGTCTGGGGCCCACTGACAACCGTATTCGAAGTCTTATCAACACCAGAGGTCACTGATTGCTGGACTGGAGAATACTCCGGATCGTGGAACTGGGTGTCGTCGAAGCTCCACTGATTGTTGCTCACTACGTTGGCCTTATTGTAGCGAGAAAGCGAATTAGAGCTATCAAAAGCACTGCCTTCGCCGTAATTATTCGTCTCAGCGGCAGCTTGAAGCTGCTCCACAGAACGCGGCTTTGCCAACACGCTAAACCGCATGCCCTGCTGTTGACTCAGCTTCGTGCCCTTGTACTCCGGCATGGTGTAGAAGATATCGCCGGTAGTCTGATCAATACGCAGGCTCGACGTGCCGCCACCGGAAGCAGCGGTGTCGCTCGTTCCGATGAAGCTACCCTGGGCGTCGTAGGCCTCCACAACCATGCGGGACAGGGAATCATCCACGCCCCCGTCTTTAATCGCTGGAACGTTAATCTTGCCGACCTTGAGCTCTTCACCCGGCCTGATCACCAGCTTTTCTTGGTTCTCCCATGACACTGAAATCGGGTTACATTCGATGTTCTCGCTCGGCCACGGGTTCACGATGGCCGTAAAGGCTGAGTTGGTTCCCTGGGTGGCCCTTGGCCGTTGAGGATTATCCTGCTTATAGTTGCCCTGCCAGGCGTAACGCACCGGGTTAGCGGCAGTGGCCTCAGCGAACTGCTTGACTTTTGCATCGGTCAGTTCTGCGTTGAGGTTCAGGTTTAGTTGTCTCCCAGAAGCGGTAATATCGAGTTTTTCGTCGGCCTTATGCGTGACTACCTTGTCAACAAGGGTCTGACCGGCATTCATAGCGGGAATTTGAGCCGTGTCGAGGTACGTACCCATCTGGCCTGAATTGGTAAAACTCCAATCGGCGAACGTGCGATCCTTCGAGTTATCAAAGGAAACACTCAAGCCCCAGGCTTTCTTGTTGGGGCTGGACGCAGACGGCTCAGAGGTATACCAGCTGAAACCAGCCTGACTGCCACTCTCAGTGCTTCCCGAGACAGTACACGAACCGGCCGGCAGGTCGGATGCCTTCTGGGCGTCCTGCTCCACCGCGCCGGAATGCTCGCGAATGCCTCCAGTGAACTCCGCGGCGATGGCGTCAGGGACCACCGTATTAAAAGAGGTAATGCTGAGGCCGCTCAGCGCGAGTGTAATAGCAGAAAGAGCTGCTACCCCTTTACGGGAAGAGGGCCGACGGGCCGAGCCACTTCGTGGTGCATTCATTCCTTAGGTCCTTTCAAATGCGGTACCCTGCCCACCCCACAGTGCGGAAACCCGAAAGCCGCGGCGGCTTCTCAAGACATTTCCTCACAAATTCGTTTAAGGATTGACAGGAAATAGGCAGGTGAACGCTAAAAATTGTACCCTCCTATACATAAAACCGCAAGAAAAACAGGGTTTTACCTGGAATCTTTAAGAATAAGTACACAAGCGCGTGGGAATTATAGATTTCCTGGAATCGACCACTCTGTGAGATACTGATCGGTTTCCACACGTAGGGAGTGGGGCGGTGCGGCGAGACGTCGCCAAGCAGGGCGTGCCCATCGCCGTTATATGCAGTCCCGTATCGCCACCCCCAGACGCCGAGGACTGCGCCCCCTAGCTTGTCTCTTCTAGGACTCCTCGTGGACCAAATCCGAGCCACCGGAAGAGTTGGAGTCGCCTTCCTCGTTGAGGTTCTGCATGAGGTTGGCCTCCATCCAGGCGCGTACGGTTTCCTCAAAATCCTCGGAGTTCTCCACTTCCTCCACGACTTCATCGAGGTCCTGTGCGGTGAGGAATTTGGTGAAGGAAGCGATCTCTAGCTTTTCATCGCGGTTAAATAGCCCGTCTTGGTAGACCACGACGTAATTCTGTGGAAGCTCCGGCTTTGATTTAGGGCAGCCTTCGGCACCGGCAGGCTCCACGACGGAGACCTCCGGGGGCAAAGACGCCATGAGCGCGACGTGGGTGCGCTCCAAAAAGTCCACGTCCTTCGTGCCCTCATCCTGGGCGGCCACATAGTCCTTGGAAATTGAGCGGGCTTCCTCCGGGTTGTAGACGCTTAAGAATTCACCCGTGCAGCCCACGAAGAAATTGCCGTTAGTGCTGACCCCGCTGACGTGCTCACCGCCCCGACGCACCAGCATGTTTTCCTGAGAAACGGTGGCCGCGCGCCCCTCATCGCGCAGGGTCTGGCGGTAGATTTCCGCCAAGAGGCGCTGCTCACGGGATGTCGGATCAATCATGATGGTGATCGGCGCCGAGGCCACTGGGTCCGGCTCCGGCTTGGGTTCATACCCGGAGCAGGAGCTTAGCGACGCCCCCGCAACCCCCACCAAAGCCACCCCAACAACGCGGGCAAAGGTGCGGGAACGTGCAGCAAGGCGGGGCATCAGAATCAGGCGCATTCTTTCCATTCAACCGGACATGCAGGACACATGTCACTGTTCTTCAGGGTTCTCAGTCCGCAGCACTGGGCCGCAGCATCTGGCTGAATCTTACACACCCTGCTGGCCAGAGCGCGGTGTGGCTCTCCCCGATAGCAAGTGACTAGACTAATGCGCGTTATGACTAGCGCTATTACTGAATCTTCCGTTCGCGACGCGCTCGCCCGCGTCGATGACCCAGAAATCGGACGCCCCATCACGGAGCTGGGCATGGTGAAGTCCGTGACTGTTAACGCCCCCGACGTCGACATCGAGCTTTATCTCACCATCGCGGGCTGCCCGATGAAGAGCACCATCGAGTCCAATACCCGCGCGGCCGTGGCGGAGCTCGATGGTGTCGGCAACATCAGCATCTCCATGACGCCGATGAGCGACGAGCAGCGTAAGGAGCTCAAGCAGAAGCTGCGCGGCGGGCAGGCCGAGCCGGAGATCCCCTTTGCCAAGCCCGAGTCCACCACCCGCGTATTCGCGGTGGCCTCCGGCAAGGGCGGCGTGGGCAAGTCCTCCGTCACGGTGAACTTGGCCGCGGCCCTGGTCAACAAGGGGCTCAAGGTGGGCATCGTGGACGCCGATATTTACGGCCACTCCGTGCCCAGCCTGCTGGGTTCCACGGCGGGCCCCACAGTGCTTGATGACGAAATGCTGCTTCCCCCCGTCTCCCACGGCATCAAGCACATTTCCATTGGCCAATTCGTGGAGGGCAACGCGCCCGTCGTCTGGCGCGGGCCGATGCTCCACCGCGCCCTCCAGCAGTTCCTCGCGGACGTCTTCTGGGGCGACCTCGACGTGCTCCTGCTGGACCTGCCGCCGGGTACCGGCGACGTCGCACTGTCGGTGGCCCAGCTCATCCCCAATGCGGAGCTGCTGATTGTGACCACCCCGCAGGCGGCTGCGGCCGAGGTGGCTGAGCGTGCCGGCTCCATCTCCCAGCAAACGCGCCAGCGCGTAGCCGGCGTGATTGAAAACATGGGTGCCATGGTCATGCCGGATGGTTCCACCATGGATATCTTCGGCTCCGGCGGCGGCAGCGTGGTGGCCGAACGCCTCAGCGTGCTGCTGGGCCACGAGGTTCCCCTGCTGGCCAGCATTCCGCTGGATCCGAGCCTGCGCGCCGCGGGCGATGCCGGAACCCCCATCGTCATTTCCGCGCCCGACTCCCCCGCTACCCAAGCCGTCACCAAGGTGGCGGATTCCATTGCGGTGCGCTCCGATTCCCTCGTGGGCAAGAAGCTCGGCTTGGGTGTCACTCGCAAAGGCTAAATAGCCTTTAGGTGACATCCTCCCAGGAGGAGCTGCCCTCGCCAGTGGGTGTAGTCCCACCGCGCGGGGGCTGTGTCGTTTTAGTCGCCTTCTCCCCCGCCGGCCGCTGTGCTCCGGCATTCAAGTCTGGGTAGACCTGCGAATAATCAAAGGTCGGCCGGCCAGTGTTCTGCTCCGGCGCTGGCTGCGCCGGACGCTGCTGCGTGTGCGCGGGCTGGTTGTTCATGTCCGCATCGTGCTCATAGGGGCTGGTGCTCTTCTTGATGTCCTCGGCCATCTTCTTGGGGTTGAAATCATCCCAGGCGGAATCGTCGCCGTCGAAAAGCGCCTTGGTGATAACCCCGCGCGGGCCCATGCGCGTCCACTCCGCTGCCTGGCTTAGGGGCACCCGGAGATCGTCGAACTCCGCGCCGAGACCACTCATCTCGCCGTTGAGCTCCGCCTTGGCGTTGGCAATGGCCTTGCGCGCCGCATAAATAGCCGCACGGACATCCATAATCACGCCGGGCAAACGCTCGGGGCCAATGATCACCAGCCCCAGCAGCACGATGACGAGGATCTCTACCCAACCAATTGAGGAAAACACGAAACTATCTTAACTACTTCGCTAGTGGTGACTGGGCGACGGGCGCGCGGAAGGCTTCGGCCTCTTGTTAGCCCCGCTGGTTATGCCGGATGGCGCGCACGACCATTTCCACCTTGTCCAGGAAATCCTGGCGTGGCTGGTGCGCAGGAGCTTCGGCATCCGGCCCGGGGCTTGCGCCCTGATGGGCGATGCCCGCGAGCTTTGCCATCAGGGAATCAGGAGCCTTGACATGGGATTCCACACTGCATTCACGAACCCACTCGGCGGCGTTGCGCTGGTGGTGGATTTCTGCCCGGCATTCCGGGCAGTGCACGAGGTGGATGCGTACGCGGTGGGCATATTTGGCTGCCATTTCGCCGTCGACAAAAGCGACGACTGCCTCGGGCCCCAAATGGCCGATAGTATCTGCCCGCTGGGCGCGGGCCTTTGCCTTATCGCGGACTTTGGCTTGGGCCTCGGTGAAGAACCCGGACAGGCTCAGGGAATGGCCATCGCCGCTATGTCCTTCTGCTTTCACCTCAACGTCACCTCAACTCAGTGCGAGTTTTCCCTGCCTAGGCATGCTGCCTAAGTCCGAACGTCTCGCGGTCTCAGATTCAAACGCTGCCCAGTCTAGCGCGTACGCAGCAGGCTGCGGGTGTCCGCGTTGGTCTGGGCTTCCTTTTCCAAGGCCGCGCGCAGCTGGGAGCGGCCGCGGTGAATGCGGGAGCGAACGGTACCCATCTTGACGCCGAGAGTTTCAGCGATTTCGTCGTAGCTCATGCCCACGACATCACAGAGAACCACTGCCACGCGGAAGTCCGGCGCCAGGTTATCCAGTGCGGACTGCAACGCCGGATCGAGGTTGGCCACCGTGTAGGCCTGCTCCGGAGTCATGTCCGTGCCGGGGACGCGCTCATAATCCTCCGGCAGGGCCTCCATGCGGATCTTGGAACGGTGGCGGACCATGTCCAAGAAGAGGTTGGTGGTGATGCGGTGCAGCCAGCCCCCAAAGGTTCCCGCTTGGTACTTATCCAAGGAGCGGAAGACGCGCATGAAGGTCTCCTGCGTGAGGTCTTCGGCATCGTGTTGGTTACCGGAAAGGCGGTAAGCCAAGCGATAGACATCATCGGCGTGCTCGGCCACGAGCTCGCCCCACGAAGGCATCTCGGCCTGGCCGGCATCGAAAGCAGCGGTTCCGGTCAACTTCTCAGTTTCAGCACTGGCATCATGGCTGCCAGTGGCGGAGGAATCGGTGGAACGGTGAGCGGGCTCAAACTCGCGCTGCTGTGTGGTCATGGCGAATATCTTTCTATAGTGCGCGCCGAAACTCCAGCCAGCATACTGTGAGCAGGCTGTGAATTCGTCACTCCTCTTACATGCGCTTCTTGAGTCACAGGCAAAGGCAGTTGCGGGCGATTCTCAGCACGCAGGCGTGGGGATTTCACTATGGTTTTCTTTTGTGACTACTACGGCTTATGACGCAATGCGAACCTACATCGAATCCACCAGCGAGGTCTCCGAGGTTCTCGCCGGCGCCCGCGCCCATGCGGAGGAGTATGGCCTGCCGGCCCCCGATGAGGCGACCGGACAGCTGCTGAGCACGCTCGCGGCTGTCTCTTCCGGCACCACCTCCCGCCCGCAAGCGGTGGCGATTACTCCCGCTGCATCCGTCGTGGGCCTCTACCTGCTTGCCGGCATGCCGGAGAATGGAATTCTCACCTGCATCGATCCGGAGGCCGAGCACCAGGCCAGCGCCAAGCAAACCTTCCGCGAGGCCGGCTACTCCCCCAGCCGCGGCCGCTTCCTGCCGTCCCGGCCGCTCGACATCATGGGCCGCCTGGCCAATGACACCTACCAGGTGATCTACGCCGAGGCCCCCGCGCTCGATATGCCCGCGCTGCTCAAGGCCGCTTGGCCTTTGCTGCACCAACACGGCACCTTGGTGTTGGCCAATGCGCTTCTCGACGGCACCGTGGCCGACCCCTCCCGCACCGACCGCGACACCGCCGCCGCGCGCGAGGCCGACGAATTCGCTCGCTCCCTTGAGGGTGCGGCCGTGACCCGTCTGCCGTATGGGGCGGGCCTGACGCTCATCACGAAGCTGTAGTCCGCCAAGCACCACAAAAGCGGGCGTGGAGTGGAGTTCAATCCACCCGCACGCCCGCCTTCAGCGCTGAGATAACGCGGCTTAAACCTTGACGTTCTTGCCCACGACAACCACGCCGCCTTCGGAGACCTTGAAGCGCTCCTCATCGCGCTCGCGGTCCACACCGATGATGGCACCATCACTGACCACCACGTTCTTGTCCAGAATGGCGTGGCGAACCACCGCGCCCCGGCCAATGCGCACGCCCGGCAGGATGACGGAGCCTTCCACCGTCGCGCCATCCGCCACGTGCACGTCCGAAGCCAACACGGAGTTGCGCACCGTACCGCCGGAGACGATGCAGCCCGGAGCCACCATCGAGGACTGGGCGATACCATTCTGCACAAACTTCGCCGGCGGGAAGTTGGAATCATCCGTGGAGTGAATGGGCCACGAACGGTTGTACAGGTTGAAAATCGGGTGCACCGAAATCATGTCCATGTGCGCCTCATAAAAGGAGTCGATGGTGCCAACGTCACGCCAATAGCCATGGTCACGCTCCGTGGAGCCGGGCACTTCATTGGCCATGAAGTCATAGACGTGCGCCTGCTCGCGCTGTACAAAATAAGGAATGATGTTGCCGCCCATGTCATGTGCGGAGTCCTCATCCTTTTCGTCTTCCAGCAAAGCGTCGATAAGCGCCTGCGTGGTAAAGACGTAGTTGCCCATGGAGGCATAGGTCATGTTCGGGTCGTCCGGGGTCGCCGGAGGATTGGCAGGCTTCTCGACGAACTCCGTGATCGTGCCCATCCCATCCGCCTGGATGCAGCCAAAGGCGGAAGCCTCCGAGCGCGGGACGCGGATGCCCGCTACCGAGCAGTCCAGGCCAGTCGCGATGTGCTCCTCCACCATCTGCGCTGGGTCCATGCGGTAGACGTGGTCAGCGCCGAAGACGATGACATAGTCCGGCTTCTCGTCATAAATCAGGTTCAGCGACTGCAGGATGGCATCGGCCGAACCGTTGTACCAGCGCTTACCGCGGCGCTGCTGGGCGGGCACGGAAGCAATGTACTGCGGGGTCGGGCCAGACAGGTTCCACGCTTGGGAGATATGACGGTCCAGAGAGTGGGACTTGTACTGGGTCAACACAGCAATTTTGAGGAATCCGGCGTTGACAAGGTTCGACAGCACAAAGTCGATCAGGCGATAGGAACCACCGAAAGGTACGGCGGGCTTAGCGCGGTCTTCCGTCAGGGGAAAGAGGCGCTTTCCCTCGCCGCCGGCAAGGACAATGGCAAGGACATTTGGAAGGCTTCTCACACCACCCAATTTATAGACGTTTTCTGCATCGCGCAGAGGAAGTGCGTTTTGTTTCTACCCCCTATTGTCGGTCTCGCACCTCCCCCGCTGCTTCTCGACGTCCCACCGCGCTGACCTGTCCGTCAATGTTTAGCGCGAGCTGTGGTTAATCCGTATTCTGGCGAGTATGAGAGCCGGAATTTTTTCTAAGGAGTATCCGCCAGAAATTTATGGCGGAGCGGGAGTCCACGTTGCAGAGCTCACCCGTTTCATGCGTGAGATCATCGATGTCTCTGTGCACTGCATGGGTTCTGAGCGCGATGAGAAGGACGTCTTTGTGCATGGCGTCGATCCTGCGCTGAAGGAAGCCAATGCCGCAGTGCAGACGCTCTCCACGGGTCTGCGTATGGCCAATGCCGCCTCCGATATCGATGTGGCTCACTCCCACACCTGGTACACGGGCCTGGGTGGGCACCTTGCCGGCCGCCTGTACGGCATCCCCCACGTCGTCACCGCGCACTCGCTCGAGCCGCACCGCCCGTGGAAGCGCGAGCAACTCGGTGGTGGCTATGAGATCTCCTCGTGGTCGGAAAAGAATGCCATGGAATACGCCGACGCCGTCATTGCGGTATCGGCCGGAATGAAAGATTCCATCCTGGATGCGTACCCCCGCATCGACGCCGACAAGGTGCATGTAGTCCTTAACGGCATTGATACTCAGGTCTGGCAGCCGGGGGCGTCGGCGGTGCTGGATAAGTTGGGCGTCGACAAGCAGCGTCCCATCGTTGCCTTCGTCGGCCGGATTACCCGGCAGAAGGGCGTGAAGCACCTGCTGAAGGCTGCCCAGAACTTTGACCAAGACATTCAGCTTGTGCTGTGTGCCGGCGCACCCGATACGCCGGAGATTGCAGCGGAGACCGAGGCCCTCGTGGAGAAACTGCGCGCGCAACGTGACGGCGTGTTCTGGGTCAAGGACATGCTCTCGCGCGAGGAGATCAAGCAGGTCTATTCCGGCGCGGACGTTTTTGTGTGCCCCTCTATTTATGAGCCGCTGGGGATCGTCAACCTTGAGGCAATGGCCTGTGGCACCGCGGTTGTGGCTTCCAATATGGGCGGCATCCCTGAGGTCGTCGTGGACGGCGAAACCGGCGTTTTGGTCAACTATGACGTAGATGACGAAGCCACCTTTGAAGCTGATCTAGCTGCCGCTGTGAACCGCGTCGCCGCCGATAAAGAGCTGGCACAACGCTTCGGCTCCGCCGGCCGCCAGCGGGCCATCGAGGACTTCTCGTGGGCTACCATCGCGCAGCAGACCGTGGACATTTACCGCTCGTTAATGTAGGAAGGACTGCCGTGACGCATAAAGAAACGCACCATCGCCCAGAACTTCACTTCGTTCCCGATAGCGGGATCCTCGACGCCCCCGCAGGAATCGTTCGGGACGGTCATACCTGGCACCTGTTCCACCAGTACCGCCCTGACACCGGCAAGCCTGCACGCTGGGGTCATTCAACCTCGGAGGAAACGGCCTTCGAGTGGCTGGAGTGCGACGACGTCCTCGCCCCCGTCGGCGGCGAGCTATCGCTGCGTGCAGGGTCCGTGGCGGAAGGTAAGGACGCTCTCAACCTGTACTTCACGTCGGTGACCTCGGTCGGTACGAGTGTGCGCTTGGCACGCTACACCGACTACGCCGATGAATGCATCGTGTCAGATGACCCTTCGGCGCTCGACCCAGACGTTGTCCGCTTCGGGGAAGCCGTAGGCGCCCACACCAATTATGACCGCTTCCGCTCGCCCTCCGTGGTCCCGGATTGGGCTAAAGAGGACCGCGAAGAGGGACACGATGGCTGGCTCATGCTGGCGCTGACTGGGCATTCCGACGCCCCTGTGCCGGTGATTTTGGACAGCCCCAATGGCGAATCCTGGACGCTCCTTGGGCCCTTGAGCTTCGACGGTGACCCTGGCTTTGAAGAGGGCGAGGTTCCGGCCACCTCCCCCATCCCACCGGTGGTTTCACCGCGTTTGGTACGCCTGCGCGACGAGGTGGATAGGGAAATCTACGACGTCCTCTTCGTCACCTTGGAACGCGAGGGCCGTGATGTCTCAGGCTACATCGTGGGCCGCCTTGATGGCACCGTGTTCACCGTGGCAAAGGGTTTCCAGCGCGTGGACTTTGGCCATGACTTCTCCCGTCCGCGCAACACCAACACCACGACCGGAACGATTCCGCAAGAACGCCGCTACGACCGCGCAGTCATCCTCGGACTGCTCAACGGCAACGGCCGCGGTGACGACGCCACCAAGCACCCCACATGGGAGGCCGAGGGCTGGGCTAATAGCTTGTCACTGCCACGTGCAGTCACGCTGCAGGGCGGTGTGCTCTATCAGACTCCAGCGGAGGGGCTGCCGGATGCTGTGAAGCTCTCGGACTACGCACGGTCTTGGACAGGCGTATTGGAGGTGCCGGCGGGCTCGAGCGTGACTGTCACGCTGAAGGACGGCTCCGGTGACTCCGCTGCGGTCATCCGCCACACGGGCGAGGAAATCAGCTTGGATCGCTCCATGTCGAAGGCCTTCGACAACTACTTCAAGGAGTCCGCGCCAGCAGTGGCCAAGCTGGCCGAGGGCGATTCGGATACCCTCACCGTCATTCAGGACGGTGCCAGCGTTGAGGTGTTCGTAGACGGTGGATTGGTGGCTATGAGCTCCCGCGTCTACTTCGAGGGCGGTTGCTCCGCTATCGAGGTCAGCACCGAGGGCGAGGCCACTATTGAGCAGTCCTGGAACAGGAAGGGCACCAAGCTCTCTTAAGAGCGTCGAACGACGATTATAGAAGGAGGCCCAGGGCGACTGGGCCTCCTTTTGTGTGTGGGCCCACTGTGAAGTACCAACCCCCGTAGCGCCCCTGCGCTCGCGGGCATCTTTTCTCGCGCATGCCTCATCAGTTCCACTCGCCCCCCTTCCGCCCTTCGCGCTCACCGGGAGCGGTCTTGGCGGCTGATTGAGGCTCTTGGTGAGCGCGAAGGGAGGATTCGAGGGGAGGATTCGACGAGAGGGGTCAGCGAAATAGCCAGCGCGTCAACGCAAGCTCCAGATCACAGTGAGCAAAAGTCCCAGGGGCGGTTGCACCACAGGCCGCCCCGCCCTTCGCGCTCACCGAAGAGCTAAAACCTTCCGACGGACCCACTGCCGGTGAGCGCGAAGGGTCGTTCCGAAGAGAGAAGGGTCGTTCCGGAGAGAAAAGGGACGCTCGGAAGAGAGAAGGACCATTCCCCGAGGCTGAACAGCAAGGGCTGGCAATGAAGCCGAGCGCAAGCGATGAATTAGGCCGAGCGCAAGCGGTCCAGACGGGCGTGGGCGGTCACGGTCAACGTCTGCGGCAAGGAGGCCATGCGCTCTGCCAGCTCTTCCGGACTAATGTGGCGCGCCGAGGGGCTCATCCCTACCTGCGCGGCGATGGACGCCTTGTCCAAGACGATGGGGAAAGAAATATCGACCGGATCCGCTGCCTGCTTAAGGAACCCTTCCGCCTGCGTGTAGAGGCGATCCACCTTGCCTTCTTCCACGCCGAGAATTCCCAGCGGCTCTCGCAGCTCATCCAGGTGACCGGACTGCGGGGTCAAGACGATGACCTCCCCGCCGGGTGCGAGAACGCGCTGGAACTCCGCCGGATTGCGCGGCGCGAAGACCACCGAGATGGCATGGATTGAATCATCCTTCAAGGGCAGGCGCTCCCACACATCCGCAACCACGGCGCCGACGCGCTCGTGCGACTTGGCCAGATGCTTTGCCGCATGCGTAGAGATATCGAGGCCCACGCCGCGAGCGCCCTCGATCGAATCGAGCGTGTGCGCCAGGTAGTAACCCGTGCCAGCGCCTACCTCCAGGAGCGAGGAGGCGGTGTCCTCATTGAGGCCTGCTTGCTGAGCCGCGTCCTGACTCTCCAAAGAATCTTGCACCGCTCCAGTGACTGCCTCCACGAAGGGCGCGAAATGTCCCATAGCCAGGTAGGTTTCACGGGCGGTGACCATCGCAGCATCGTCACCTTGATGCTTCAGACCCGCACCAGCTGCCAACGTGACGTAGCCCTGCTTGGCCACGTCATAGGAATGGCCGGTCTCCGACACGAGGCGGGAAAAATCATCCGCACCCTCAAGGGCGCTGCCATCGGCGGGATCGGCCAGAATATCGACGATATGTGAAAGCATGCTCCCTAGACTAGCTAGAAACTGCTACGAGGAGTGAACCCAACTCCGCTGCTTCTTCTTTGCTGAGCTCAATAACAATGCGCCCACCCCCGTCAGAAGGAATGCGCATGACGATCTTGCGGGACTCCTCTACCGCTTCCATCTCTCCACCAGTGGTACGGGGCTTCATCGCTGCCATATTGAGTCTCCTTCGACTGTATTTTGTACGTCCTTCTAGTCTAGCTCTTTTTCGGCCGCCGGCGGCAGACTCGTCGCTGTAGGCTCGGCCTAGGCCTGAACCGAAGGTTCTGAAGGTTCGCCCGATGACGCCGCCTTGGCACCCCAATGGCGCTCCACTGCCGCCAACAGGGCATCCACTTGGTCCTGGCGGTAGCCGCGCGCAACCACGTCAAAGCGCAGGTCATCGAAGCGCCCCTCCTCGAGGGCCCGCAGATTCTCTCGATCGGTATCCACGGCCTTGTCGGGAGCGCCCATGACAGGTCCCCGGCCTACGAAGCTTCCCCACGCCCACGTGCCGATGATGATGAGGGCAATGAGCACAACGATAAGAAGAATCCAGGACATCATGCGCTAAATCCTACCCAGCAATGGTGGCCTTTGGGCAACAGGCCCAACCACGCCAGCACGGGACAGGATGGTGCGCGCAACCACATCGGCCATCGGGGCTAGCTCCTCCAATGGACGGTTACGGTGGGTGCGGGTGCCCAGGTCAACCTCGGCGAGGGCATAGGGGCCATAGCGCTTGGCGACGTCTATCAGCAGCCCCGCTTCCACCCCGTACCCTTCCACGAACGGCAGCTCCATGGCGGCCGCGCGTCTTAAGGCGTATTCGCCGCCGAGTGGTTGGTCAATGTGTGCGAGCTCCGGGAAGAACTGCCGCAAAAGCGGCTTGGCGGTCAGCTCGGTCACGCGCCCGCCACCGGTGGGCTTTCCTTGAAAGCTGCGCTGGTAGCGCGCCTTAACCATCTGGATGTGCGGATCGATGAAAGACTCTGTGAGCGCGGAAACCATTCCGGGCGCGGCGGATTCTAGGTCCGCATCGATGAAGACGACGATGTCGCCCTCAGCTGCCGCCACGCCGCGCCAGAGGGATTCACCCTTGCCGGGGCGGGGCTCCTCAGGCAGGATCTCCCGCCAATTGAGCACCTGAGCCCCTGCCGCCTGTGCCTCAGCCGCAGTTTCATCGCTCGAGTCCGCATCAATAACGATGACCTCTTGAGGTTCATCCGCCAGGCAAGCACGCACCACGTGCGCGACTGTACGCTCCTCATTGAGCGCAGGGATAACCACAGAAACGCTGTCGGTCATGGCTTAGGCTAGCCCCCGCGTCGTGGCCAAGGGAGCCATCTGGCCCTGGATGGCGGCGGTCATGCGGATGACGTCGAGAGTCGGGGCCACCTCATGGACGCGAAAGGCCGCCACGCCCCGTGCCGCCGACCATGCCGTCGCTGCCAGCGTGCCTGCGACGCGCTGGTCCACGGCGCGGTCGAGGGTCTCCCCCACAAAGTCCTTGTTCGACAATGCCATGAGCACCGGCCAGCCGGTCGCCACGATCTCGTCGATGCGCCGCAGCAGCTCCAAGCCGTGGAAGGTGTTTTTGCCGAAGTCGTGCGTAGGGTCGATAAACGTCAGCTCCTCCGGGCAACCGAGGTCGGCGGCTCGCTCGGCCAGCCGCGTGGTCTCGCTGATGACATCGGCAACCACATCATCGAAGTGCACGCGGTGCGGGCGGGTGCGCGGGGTGACGCCACCGGTGTGCGAGCACACGTAGCCCACCTTGTGGTGGCCAGCCACCTCGATGAGTTCGGGGTCCCAGCCGGCCCACGTGTCATTGACCAGACCAGCACCGGCGGCGATAGCCGCTTCTGCTACCTCAGCGCGCCACGTGTCTACGGAAATCAGCGCCTCTGGGCGGCGGCGGTGCAGCTCCGCGATGGTGGGCACGACGCGCTCGATTTCCTCGGCGGCGTCGACATGCTGACCCGGGCCGGCCTTGACGCCTCCGATGTCGATGATGGAGGCGCCGTCGTCAAGCGCTTGCTCCGCGCGCTGGATTGCTGGGTCGAGCTCGAAGGTGGCGCCCTTGTCGTAGAAGGAGTCTGGGGTGCGGTTCACAATCGCCATGACCCGCGCGAGGTTGTGCGCTTGGGTCACTTGCTCTCCTGCTCCCGCAGGCGCTTGTCCGACATGACCTTGTGCGCGGCCAGGATGTGGGCGACGGCTTCATCGATATCGTCGGTAACCAGGAAGAGATCGAGGTCCTCGGCGCTGATGAACCCGCCCTCGGCCAGGGTCTTCTTCATCCACTCCACCAGTCCGGACCAGTATTCAGTACCCATGAGCACGATGGGATAGTTGGTCACCTTGCCAGTTTGGACCATGCACATGACCTCGAAGAATTCATCCATGGTGCCCATGCCGCCGGGAAGACAGATGAAGGCCTGGGAGTACTTGAGGAACATGGTCTTGCGGGCGAAGAAATAGCGGAAGTTAAGCCCCAGATCCACGTAGGGGTTCAGGCCCTGCTCGTGCGGAAGCTCGATGCCCAAGCCCACAGACAACCCTCCGGCCTCGTGCGCGCCGCGGTTGGCCGCCTCCATGATGCCGGGGCCACCGCCGGTGATGACGGCATACTTAGCCTCCACGAGGCGGCGCCCCAAGGCCACACCTAGCTGGTAGTTCGGATCCTCCTCCGGGGTGCGAGCGGAACCGAAGACGGTCACCGCCTTGGGCAGCTTGGCCAGGGCGTCGAAACCATCCACGAACTCGCCTTGGATGCGCAGGACGCGCCAGGGATCGGCGTGCTGCCATTCGTGATCCGCGCCGGACTGCAGCAGGCGCTGGTCAAAGGTGGAGGACTGCTCTCCAGCAGTACGCACGAGAAGTGGTCCGCGCAGAGTGCGCAGTTGCTCAGGCGTCATGGTGGTCTTATCCCTTCAGGTAGTTCAAGAGTGCGGTCGAGACTTCGGTGATCTGGGTGACGGGCACTTGCTCGTCCTTCTTGTGGGCAAAGCCCGGGTCACCAGCGCCGAAGTTGACGGCTGGGGTCCCCATCTCGGAAAAGCGGGCCACGTCGGTCCAACCATACTTGGCGCGGACGTTGCCGCCGACGGCGTCGACAAGCGCGCGTGCCGCCGGCTGGCCCAGGCCGGGCAGGGCGGCGCCGGCGATGTCATCGACCTCCACGGTGATGTTCTCGTGTTCGCCGAGGACCTCCATCAGGTGCGCCAGCGCCTCCTCGGAGCTGCGGTCCGGGGCGAAGCGAAAGTTGACGAACATCCAGGCCTCATCCGGGATGGTGTTGGTGGCCACGCCGGATTCGAGGTGGACGATGTTGAGGCCCTCCTTGTAGGTGCAGCCGTCAATCTCCACATCGCGCGGCTGGTAATTGGCCACGTTGAGCATCACCGGCACCAAGGTGTGGGCGGCGTTGGAGCCCAGCCAGGCGCGGGCCGAGTGCGCGCGGGTCCCGTGGGCGGTAACGCGCACGCGAATGGTGCCCTGGCAGCCGGCCTCGATCATGGCGCCGGAAGGCTCCCCCAGCAGAGCGAGGGCCCCCTTCAGCCATTCCGGGTGATCCTTTTGCAGGTGGCCCAGGCCGTTGAACTCGGTGGCAACCTCCTCGCCCTCGTAGGCGATGACGGTGAGATCGTGCTTCAGCTCGTCGGAGTTATATAGCTGCGCAAAAGCGTTGAGGTAGACGGCCATGCCCGACTTCATGTCCACGGTGCCGCAGCCATACATGATCTCCCCGTCCTCCGACATGGTGTGGGGGACGTTATCGGCCAGAGGAACGGTATCGATGTGGCCGGCTAGGACCACGCGGCTTTCAAAACCCCGGTTCGTCCGGGCACACACGGTGTTGCCATAGCGTTGCACCTCCACCGTGTCCTGGTCCAGATCGCGCAGGGCCTCCTCGACGGCGTCGGCGATCGCCTCTTCGTGATGGGAAGGGCTCGGGATATCCACCAGGGCCTTAGTGAGCTCGATGGGATCGGAGAAGAGATTTAAAGTCACAACCCGCCATGCTAGCGCCCCCGGATGCTCAGCGCATTGCGTAAAGTACTTCCCATTACAAACAATCAATAGCGTTGAAGGTGATCACCCTATGGCAGCGGCCACACAACTTAAAACCCGCCACCTCACCATGATGGGTCTCGGATCCGCGGTGGGTGCGGGGCTCTTCCTGGGCGTGGGCCTAGGCATTCAGGTGTCCGGCACCTCCGTTCTCATCTCCTATGCGGTAGCTGGCGCGCTCATCGCCTTGGTGATGTGGATGCTCGGAGAGATGGCCGCGGCGCGGCCTTCGCTGGGCGCTTTCTCCACTTATGCAGGACAGGCTTTTGGGCCGTGGGCCAGGTTTACGTTGGGCTGGATTTACTGGTTCATGCTGGTCATGGTGATGGGCGCGGAGATTACCGGTGCCGCGGCTATCATCTCGAATTGGTTCGGGGTCGATCCGTGGATACCGGCTTTGGTGGCTGTGGTGTTCTTCGCCGTGGTCAACTTTGCCGCCGTGGGTGGTTTCGGCGAATTCGAGTTCTGGTTCGCCATTATCAAGGTGGCCACCATCGTGGCCTTCCTGGGCGTCGGCGTGCTCATGGCTTTAGGCATCCTGCCCGGAATGGACCTCTCACTGGCGGGCCACAACTTTACAGAGAACTTCCTGCCCAACGGCGGCCCCGGTTTTGCTGCCGGCCTGCTCGCCGTGGCTTTCGCCTTCGGTGGCATCGAGCTGGTCACCATTGCCGCGGCGGAATCCGAAGACCCAGCCCACAACGTCGCTACTGCCGTGCGCGCCATCATCGTGCGCATCATGGTCTTTTACATCGGTTCCATCCTGGTTATCACCCTGGCCTTGCCTTTCAGCTCCATCCAGGACGCCGACGTCGCCGCGGACTCGCCCTTCACGCTGGTCCTCGCCGCCGCGAAAATCCCCTTCGCTGCGGGATTCATGGAAGCCATCATCGCCCTAGCGCTGCTCTCTGCCTTCAACGCACAGATCTACGCCACCTCCCGTCTGGTCTATGACATGGCGAAGGACCATAGCGCGCACCACATCTTCCTTCGGACGAACGCCTCCGGTTCCCCCATTTTTGCGGTGGTGCTCTCCATCATCTTCGCCTTTGCATCGGTGGTGCTGCAGTACTGGAACCCGCCGGGATTGTTGGCCTTCCTCTTCAACGCGGTTGGCGGCTGCCTGCTGGTCATCTGGTGTTTCATCGTGGCCTCCTATATCAAGCTGCACCCACAGATGCAGGCCAACGGCGAGCTCACCACGCTGCGCGTCCCGGGCTTCCCGTGGCTGCCGTGGCTCACCGCCCTAGCGCTGGTCGGCCTCACAATTCTTATGCTTTTCGACGCCTCCGCCCGCAACCAAGTCCTCGCCGTCCTCATCCTGACCGTGGCCCTGGTTGTGATCTTTCACCTACTACCGGGTAACTCACGGCGCACGACAGAGGCGTAGCTGCTAGGGTGTGAGCCTATGACTTCAGCATCCGCACGCGGCCTGGCAACCATTACCCACGACGGCACCGTCCTGGACGTTTGGTTCCCGGCAGTTCACACCGATATTTCTGTAGACGCCAGCGGCACCGAGCGCTTGGAGGAGGTTCCGCAGCAGTTCGCTGACCTGGTTGGCCCCGATGAGGAGCGCGGCGTCGCCCGCATCGCCGTGGAGACTAAGATTGCAGACCTTGACGCAGCACCTGCCGATACCTACGACGCTTACCTGCGTCTGCACCTGCTCTCTCACCGCGCAGTCAAGCCTCACGGCCTGAACGTGGACGGGATCTTCGGCAAGCTGGCCAACGTGGTGTGGACCAACTACGGCCCCTGCGCGGTTGCCGATTTCCAGATGGTCCGCGGCCGCCTCGCTTCCCGCGGCCCGGTCGTGGTCTACTCCGTCGATAAGTTCCCGCGCATGGTGGACTACGTCGTCCCGTCCGGCGTGCGCATTGGCGATGCCGACCGCGTGCGCCTAGGCGCCCACTTGGCTGAGGGCACGACCGTGATGCACGAGGGCTTCGTTAACTTCAACGCCGGCACCCTGGGCGCCTCCATGGTCGAGGGCCGCATCTCCGCGGGTGTCGTCGTGGGCGATGGTTCCGATATCGGCGGCGGCGCCTCCATCATGGGCACCCTCTCCGGCGGCGGCAAGGAGGTCATCTCCATCGGCGAGCGCTGCCTGCTCGGTGCGAACTCGGGTGTGGGCATTTCGCTTGGCGACGACTCCGTCGTCGAAGCCGGCCTCTACGTCACCGCCGGCACCAAGATTGCGGTCTTTGGCAAGATTGCTCAGGCCCTGGGTCTGTCCGAGGGCGAGACTGTCAAGGGCTCTAAGCTCTCCGGCGTCTCCGGCGTTCTGCTGCGCCGCAACTCCGTCACCGGCGCCGTCGAGGCCGTGGACTGGAAGTCTGAGGCCGTGGCCCTCAACGAGGACCTACACAAGAACTAAGCGCTGCTGTTTGAGGCCCCCGTTTCTGCGGGGGCCTTTCGCGATCGTGGGATTGAGCCCTCCACTTTGTACAGAAGCGCTATTTAATCGCCCCTTTATGCCCAAACGCCTAGGCAGCTGCCTACAATGCTAAAGGTGACTGCTCAAAACGATTCCTCCTCTCGCTCACTCGGCAGCGGCTTGAAAGTCCGCCACCTGACCATGATGGGGCTGGGCTCCACCATTGGTGCCGGCCTTTTCTTAGGCACCGGCGTAGGTATTTCCGCCGCCGGTCCCGCGGTCCTTTTGGCTTATCTCATCGCTGGCTTCCTTGCCATCTTGGTCATGCAGATGCTCGGTGAGATGGGCACGGTCATCCCCGCATCCGGCTCCTTTTCCGAATACGCGGAGCACGGCATCGGCCGCTGGGCAGGCTTTACGCAGGGCTGGATTTATTGGCTCGCCACCGTCGCCGTCCTCGGTGCGGAAATTACCGGCGCCGCCGGGTTCATCGGCGCGTGGTTCGACTGCCCGCCCTGGATTCCTGCAGCCATGTGCGTGGCTCTTTTCGGAACCATCAACCTGCTGCGGGTGCGCTTGTTCGGCGAGTTCGAGTACTGGTTCGCCTTCATCAAGGTCGCGGTCATCATTGCCTTCCTCATCATCGGTGTATTGCTGATCTTCGGGCTGCTTCCTGGCCACACCTTCATCGGCACGTCTGTCTTCCTTGCCGACGGCTTCATGCCCAACGGCCTCGGCGGCGTGGCCGCCGGTCTGCTCGCCGTAGCGTTTGCTTTCGGCGGCATCGAGGTCGTCGCCATTGCCGCAGCGGAATCCGAGGACCCCGAGAAGTCCCTCGTCAACGCGGTGCGCACCACCATTACTCGCATTTCGGTCTTCTACTTGGGCTCGGTCCTCGTCATCACCTTCCTCCTGCCCTACTCTTCGCTCGGCTCCGCGCAGTCTGCCGCCGAGTCTCCGTTCACGATGGTCTTGGACCGGGCTGGAATCCCTGGTGCTGCGGCCATCATGGAAGTGGTCATCGTGCTCGCGCTACTCTCAGCGTTCAACGCGCAAATCTACGCATCCTCCCGCATGATGCACTCGCTGGCCTCCCGCGGTGAGGCGCCCAAGCTCTTCGCCGCAACAGATCGTCGCGGCGTGCCAACCGCCGCCATTGCGCTGTCCGTTGTGCTCTCCGCAGTCATGGTTGTTCTCAACTATGCGGATACCGGATGGCTACTGTCCTTCATGCTGAACGCCGCTGGTGCTTCGCTGCTCATCGTGTGGGTCTTCATTGCAGTGAGCCAGTTGCGCCTGCGCCCACAGCTTGAGGCCATCCACCCGCTGCCGGTGCGCATGTGGGCCTACCCCTACCTCACGTGGTTCGCGCTGGCATTGTTTGCAGCTATTGCGGTGCTCATGCTTAGCGACGCCTCCGCCCGCATCCAACTCTTCTCCGCCGCCGCCATGTTCGCTGTGCTCGCTGTCGCGGGCGTGATCAACGCTAAGGCCCGCGGAATCTCCCCGACCGCTCGCCTGCCCCTACCAACAGCCGAGGAGCTGAAGGCCCGCTAGCCGCCCCTCCCGCTGCCACTCCACTCCCTTCGCGTCCCTTCCTCACTCCTCCTCGCAGCCACCTCACTCCCTTCGCGCTCACCGGCGCACTGCGTAGCACCGTATCTCCGCTCCCTGTGGCCGCCAAGGGCATGCCGCATGAGCTGTCACCCCAGCAAGCGCCCTTCGCGCTCACCAACGAAGGGCGGACAATGACAGGCGCCTGCCCCGTGAGCGCAAAAGGTAGGTGGACCCGAACGGCGCTCGATGCAATTCCCAACCTCACCGATGCAATTCCCGACCAAGCCTATGCCCTTCGCGGTCACCGCCGAAAGCTCTAGCAGCTAATCAGCGAGCCCGGTGAGCGCCAAGGGCGCGGAGGGATTTAAGGGGCTGTGTTGGTCGACAACGCCGAATCGATGCGGCGATCCGAACACTGCAAAGCCCAAACGATAGGGAATGCGCTAGACAGGAAGACGACGCGTCAACATAAACCCTCAGAATCTGGCTTTGAGGCAGGGTTATCCACAGGCGGAGAATTGACTATCGACTCGTCGCCAAGCACTGCATACCTTGAGTTTCATGAAGGCATGGACTACCGCAGAGCTGCGCGAGATGGGGTTGAGCAAGGAGGCAATCCGGCGGAAGCTTCGCGCGGGAAAGCTGTTTCGCGTGCATCGGGGGATTTATAGCGATGAGTGGTCGCCGTTAGCTGTGGCACAAGCTCTGGCTCACGGGCTGAGTCGAATACATTTCACGGGTAAGACCGCGCAGGAGATTCACTTGGGGCGGAATTTGACGTTTCCGCTGGAGGCCGAGGGGCCACGAACGCTCAAGGGGAAGAACTTTCGGGTGACGCATTCGCGGCTTTCGGCCACAACCCTGGTCAACGGACTTCCGGTCATTCAGGTTCTCTGGGCGGCGCGGCGAATAGCCGCAGCGTGTGGTCAATTGCTGGAAGAGCATTATCGCGGCAAGACGGGCCCTGAGCGCTTAGACAACGACCGGCGGAGAATGCGTCGGATTCCCCGGCGTCTAAAGGAGGCTATTCGCCACACACCCATCGGCGCGGACAGTGTGCCGGAGCGCCAACTCAGTCGAAGACTGCGCACGACCGGAATCTTCCCTGAACACAATGCGCTCATCGCGGGCTACCGCTTTGACTTGAAGATTGGCAAGCTCATCGTCGAAGTCGACGGTTGGGAATACCACAAGGATGGCAGGGCTTTTCAAGCAGACCGTACGAAGCAGAATGCGGCCGTGGCACATGGATATACGGTTTTGCGCTTTACTGCCGACGATATCCGCTACCACCTCGATGATGCCTTTTTGCTTATCAAAGCGACTCTTGAGCTGCTCAAAGGGCGAAATCCCAAGCTCCCTTCTGCCGCGACCCAGCCTTATTGGACTTGGCACTTATGCATGCAAACATTGCCATCATGACAAGTTTGCTTTACACTAAGGCATGTAAGCGTTACACACCGTAAAGGAGACCAGATGGCCGAGCACCAGAACATGGTTCGCAAATGGCGGCGCTGGCTCGAGATGTCTCAAGCTGACCTTGCTGAAAGAGCCGGAGTTTCCCGCCAAACTATCGCCAATATCGAACGCGGCAACTACTCTCCCTCCGTCTACCTAGCGCTAGACATCTGCCGCGAACTAGGAAAAACCGTCGAAGAAGTCTTTGGAGATGAACAACATGATTAACGCCCTGGCCAACTACACCCTCAACGAGATCGAGCGCGCCTCCCGCGACGAATACGAACGCGAGACTTTCTACAAGGCGTATGCCATCAGCGCTACCCCGAAACTCTTCCTCGAGCTTGTCGCCGCAGCCATCCTCGCCTGGGTCCTCCCTGGTCAGATGAGCATGCTGTGCTTCCTCGCCATCGCACCGTCTATCATCGGCAATCTCTTCGGCACGGCGTGGCTGCGCAAACGAGTCGCTACCCCATCTGTTGGCCGTAATTGGTCCGCCATGGCCGTCTACCTCGTCCCGCTCATTGTGATGTTCGTCGGAATTGCCCATAACGCTTACGCACCGGACTCCACCTCCTACTTGGTTGGCGCTGGGGCTGGCGTGACCGCCGCCATCATCTTCACGCCATTCCTTCGCCGCCGCCAGCACCAACGCGACCAAGAGCGCCTCGACGCCGAGCTCGACGACTAGGCAGCTCTTCCCCGCCCACCTTCCTCCATCCCGCCCTTCGCACTCACCGCGGACGGCGGGTTCCTCTATTTTGCAGGCGCCGGTGAGCGCCAAGGGAGAATAGGGCCACGCCGAACCAAGCTCCGAAGTGCATCTCACCCCGCCATCTCACCGGTCAAACCGCTAACACGCCCTTTCGCGCCCACCGGTAGCAGTAGCTACCGAATTTATTGGACGCCCGTGAGCGCGAAGGAGGCATTTCCACCAATTACCCCTAAGCGCTCACCAGGGCGATGGAGCGCTTCCTCGCCGTGATTCTGGTAAGCGCGAAGGGAGCATGTGCTTGCCGACGCCCCCTTCCCGCTCACCGCGACATGAAAAAGGCCCCGCCGGCCGACGCTGGTGAGCGCGAAGGGTTGGGCGGGGCGAAGGGTCGATAATTAAGCCGGTTCGGTCTCGTGGACCACGACCGGCGCCTTGGGCTTCGAGCGGAAGGTCCACAGCTTGTTGAAGATGAAGTTAATCGGCATGGCTACCACGATTGAGATGGCATTGGCCCAGTAATACATCGTGCGGAAGCCCGTGGAGTCATTGAAAATATCGGGCGGCAGTTGCAACGGCGAGGTCGGATTCATCAGCAAGTACTGCACAGCAAGAGTCACCAAATACGCGCCAATGCCCGTAATGAGGAACGGGAAGAAACCCCGCAACCACGAGACTTTGCTAACGGATTTAAAAGTCCACATGCGGTTGAGCTGGTAATTCCACGTATTCGCAACGAGGAAGGCGATGGTGGAAAAGAGCATGAACCAGCGCACGTGAAACTGGGTGCCGAAGAGGTTGAACATCGCGTCATGCGGCGTAGCGCCGAACCAAGCCAACCCACACTTTGCGGCCAGGATTGAAACTGCAATATTGACCAACGCGCCCGAACCGCCAACCAGACCGAACTTAATGAACTGGCCAAAATTCGAGGCAAAGCGAGCAAAGCTCAGATCCGCCATGGACACGCCCTTCGTACAAAATGCTCAATTATGATGAATAAAACTTCATTTGAGTTTAGTCGTTCAATCAGCACAAACTAAAACGCACGCTGCATTAGCGCCCAATCTCACAGCTTGAACTCACGCTTGCGGCCGGTAACTGGATCGCTAAAACTCAAAGCGACATGGGAAAGCAGCAGCGGCGTGGAGAAATCATAAAGATCCAAGCCTCGATCCACGGGATAAGTATCATCCCCCACAATCGGATGTCCCAGGTGGTTAAGTACCACGCGGATCTGGTGGGTATGGCCGGTGAGCGGCCATACATCGGCAGTCGTTCCACTAGCACGCACGCGGGTCACCGTAGGCGTACCGGTGGAATCCACGAGGACCTGACGTTCACCACGCACGCGCCGCATCCCCAGCCGTACAGTGCCGTCGAAGGAGAAGGGCGCGGCCACCTGAGCCCGGTAGTGCTTCACCACCGCACGCTCCTGAAAGAGTTGCTGATACGCAGCGCGCGTGCGGGGATTGCGCGAGCACAGCACCAACCCCGAAGTCAACCGGTCCAGCCGCTGCAGCGGCACGATGGAGTCCTCATTAAAGTCCACGCGCAAGCGTGTCTGGAGCGTCTCGCGGACGATGCGACCATTCGACGTCGTGGGTAAGAAGTGCGGCTTGTCCGCGACTATCAGGTCCCCGTCCTCATATACCACCCGGTAATCAAAGGGAATGGGCTCTTCGGAAGGTACCGAGGGGTGATACCACGCCAGCGTAGGGCCAGGCAACACCGTGCCGGGCTCCAAGCGAGTGCCAGGAGAAAACGCGGAATCGCCCGCCTCACCTGCCCAATAGGTAGGTGTGGCGGGCACAGTGCCGGTGAGCATCACCTTGCGCGGGCTAATCCCCTCCCGCGCCGGCGGGCGAAAAGCCACTTACTCAGCCAAGCGCGCGACGGCCGCTGCAATGCGCTCGTCCGTACCGTTGAGGCCAATGCGCACGAACTGCTCGCCCGCTGGGCCATAGAAATCACCCGGTGCAACGAGGATGCCGCGCTCGGCCAGCCAGTCGACGGTCTCGCGGCAGTTCTCACCGCGCGTTGCCCACAGGTAGAGCCCAGCCTCGGAGTGCTCGATCCTAAAACCAGCTCCGGTCAGCGCCCGCATGAGATCCACACGGCGCGCGGCGTAGCGTTGGCGCTGGAGGGCTTCGGAGGGGTCGTCGTCAAGCGCGGCAACCATCGCCGCCTGGATGGGGCCCGGAACAATGAGCCCCGCGTGCTTACGCAGCTCCAGCAGCTCGGCGATGAGCTTGGCATCGCCCGCAAAGAAACCGGCGCGATAGGAGGCCATGTTCGCGCTCTTGGACAGCGAATGCATGGCGATAAGCCCGGTATTGTCGCCATCGGTCACGCGCGGGTCCAAGATGGACACCGGCGGGTTCTCATCATCCCAACCCAAGCCCATGTAGCACTCGTCCGAGGCCACGATGGCATTGTTCACGCGCGCCCAAGCGACGATCTCGCGCAGCTTCTCGACGCCCAGCACCCTGCCCGTCGGATTCGACGGCGAGTTGATGAACACGAGCGACGCATCCTGGAAATCCTCGTCGGCGCGCAACGGCTTAGCACCGGCCAAGAGCGCACCGACTTCATAGGTGGGATAAGCCACCGTCGGGAAAGCCACGGTCTCACCGCGCATGCCCAGCAAGGTGGGCAGCCAGGCGATGGCCTCCTTGGTGCCGATGACCGGCAGCACCGCGTCCACGTTCATGGTGTAGCGGCGCTCAAGTGCCTTCGCGATGGCCTCGCGCAGCTCCGGAGTGCCCTGAGTCTGCGGATAGCCGGGAGCCTCGGCCGCTGCGGACAGCGCTAACTGCACGCCAGGGGCAACTGGATCAACGGGATTGCCCACCGATAGGTCAACGATCCCGTCCGGATGCGCCTGGGCTTTCTTCTTGGCACCGGCAAGCGAGTTCCACGGAAAATCCGGAAGCGTGCGTCCAAGCGGCGTGCGGCTCATACTCTACTCCTGGTTCTGGGGTGGGAGCTTAGCGATCATCGGGACGTCAAAGTCCTGCGGTCCAAGTGCTGCTGCGCCACCCGGAGAGCCGAGATCATCAAAGAAGGCAGCGTTGGCGTCGTTGTAGTCCAACCACTCATCCGGGACGTCATCCTCGTAGAAGATGGCCTCCACCGGGCAAGCCGGCTCGCAGGCGCCGCAGTCCACGCACTCGTCTGGGTGGATGTAGAGCATGCGCTTGCCCTCGTAGATGCAGTCGACCGGGCACTCTTCAACGCAGCCGCGGTCCATCACGTCGACGCAGGGCTGCGCGATGGTGTAAGTCATAAGGTGTTTAAACTCCTGTGTGTCACGGGTTTTCTACGAATAACAGTATGCTACTCCGAGGCGAAAAATGGCCAAACGCTGCCCGCGATTCCCGCGGCGAACAGCAGCAGGCTGAGAATATTATTGGCCAGCAGGCTGCCCTCCCCGAAGGCGGCTCCCAGCATGAACGCGAGAAAACCTGCGACCCAGGCCAGTCCTGGCACGCCTGCGATGTAGGGATTCTCACTCCACAGACGCGCTGTGCGAGTCAACACCCCGTTGAACCAGAAGGCGATGAGGATGGTGATGGGAAAGGCCACGCTGGCCCCGTCAAACCACGGCACCCGGGCGGTAAGGTAGACCACCTCGAGCGTCAGCGAGCAGAGCGCTCCCACGACCAGCCACACCAGGCCACCTATTTGCTCGCCGCGAGAGAAGTCTGTGCGAATGGCGCGCTCGGTCACTTCTCCCCCAGCAATGAGTCCTGCGGCTCTCCCTGACCAAGCTGGTAGAACTCCTGGCGCAGCAGCGGCATCGTGAGCAGATTGGACAAGGCATAAGCGGCGGGGACTTGGGCGGGGTCCTGAAGTCCCGCCTGGGCGGCGTGGGGGTTGACGGTGGTGAGGGAGCCGTCGGCAAGCCAGATCTGCGTGGCGTGCGCCAGCATGGCTGCGCGCTTGGCAGCACGTGCCGCGTCGCGAAGTTCATAGGTCACGTCACAGCCGGCGTTGGTGAAGTTGTCCAGGTACGCCTTGTCCGGCAGGCTCCAGCCTTCGGGCGGCGTGATGACCTCCAGACCCCGATAGTGCGCCGCGCGCTCGAAGACCGCCCACCAAATGCGCTGCTCTGGTGCGGCGGCCGCATGCACAGCCTTGTGCACCGCGATGTGGTCTGGGTGACCGTAGCCGCCGTCCGGGCCATAAGTCAGCACCGCGTGCGGACGCAGTTGTTCAAGGCGGCCGCGCAACAGGTCTGCTGCTTCCTCCACACGGTTGACCAGGGCCCGCGGGTGATCATGGGCGGCGGAACCTTCCATCCCGGAGTCGCGAAAATGCCCGAAGCCGCCTAGCTGGATGCCATCAACGCCTAATGCGTCGAGCGCGTGCTTAAGCTCCCAAGCGCGGAACCCTCCCAGCTGATCTGTTTCCGCGAGGCCTTGGTAGGGCTCACCGATGATTTCGCCCTCCTCCCCCAGCGTCGCGGTAATCACGGTGACCTCCGCACCGCGCGCGGACAAGTCCGCCAACGTGCCGCCTGTAAAGAGCACCTCATCATCCGGGTGCGCGTGAACGGCCACGACACGGTAGCCGGTGAGATCCTTATTCATCGTCTTTCCTCCACTGCGGTGCACTAATCAGACCGGAGTCCCAGTCCTTGATGCTTTGTCCGGGGCCAACAATACCCTTGCCCAAAGCGTGGATTCGCACCTCATTAAGCAACGGGACGAAGAGAACTTCTTCTTTGTTGAGGTGCTCCACCTGCTCTTGAGCCGCTGCGGAGTCGAGCTTTCCCGACAAAATATCGGTAGCAGTCTTCGCGGACTCTTCAGGGCAGAACCCCGACTGCGTTGCCGCAGGCCGTGTGGGCGTTGCACACACGAAGTAGTTAGCCAGACTCAGCGCATCGATGCCGTTTTCGTCCCACGCCACCACGGCATCTACCTTGCCAGCCGGGAGCAAGTCAGAAGTTATGGTAGCCGGGCGTTCGGTGACGACCTCCGCGTCGATGGCCTTGGCTTGCAGCACGTCCACGATGGTGGTGGCCGCAGCCAGGGCAGTTGGATTGAGGGGATCCGCGGCGATGCGCACGGGTTTGCGGCCCGCACGCTCACGCAGCGGGGCAAGTTCTGCGTTGCTATCGAAGGGATTCTCCCCCGGTTCGAGCTCCGAAGCGCGGCCGGTGGCAAGCCGGGCCAGCTGGTCGGTGTTGAGCAGCGAAGCCAAGGCGCGGCGTTGCGGCTGTTCCTCGAGTGCGCCCTCGGCGGCCGACATCTCCAGGCGGAGCTGACGCTGCCGGGTCACCACACCGGTATTGACGTTGCTGAGCAGGCTCAGATTCTCCAGGGTGGTCTGCTGCGGGGTGAAGTCAGCAAACCCAATCTGGTGCGAGCGCAGCATGTTCACCGCCTGTGCGGTATCGCGCACAGCGCGCAATTGGATCACGTCGATATGTGCGGGATCCTCTCCCCAGAACCGGTCATTGCGGTTAAGCGTGATAATCCCTCGCCCGCGGTCCATCCCCTCGACGAGGTAACGTCCAGCAGAGGCTGGGATACCCTCAGCTAAGGCCGAGGTGAAGTCCTTGTCCTCCAGCACATGGGAGGGCAATAGGTGGGCAAAGAGCTTATGCCAGTCCTCCACGCGGTGGTCGAAGTCCACGGTGACCACTCGCCCATTACCGGAAGTCCGCACGGCCGAAATTGCCCGGTAACCGGACACGTTTTTAGCGCCCGGAGTGCGCGTGATCTGGGACCACAAGTAATTGAAGTCAGAGCCACTGATCGGCGTCCCATCGGACCATTGCGCTGGCGCGGCGATGGTGTAGCGCACCCGCATGGCAATACTGCCCGGAGCGTCGATTTCCTCGGCGGATTCGAGGACATCCGTGTCCATCTGGTCCCCGTGGAAGGCCGAGGGCAGCACTAGCTCAGCGATTTGGTTGACCAGTTCCGAATTATTCGCCACGAGGTGCGGGTTGAGCCCGCCGCGCAGCGGGTCCACCCCAATGGCCACGGTGCTGCGCTTCGGCAGTGCGTCTTCCTTGGGTGCTGCCTCCGGCGGCGGAGTGGTGATGCTTGAGTTCGTGGGCGTGGCGCTGCGATCTTCCTCGTCCACAACCGGCGGCGGCCCGGGGTTGGCTTGGCATGCAGTCAGCACGGCGGCTGCGAGAATGACTCCGAGCCGGGGCAGGAAACGGTCCACTCCACACAACCTTTACGTCCGGAAAACTCTTCCGCGCTATTTTAATACCCCGGGGCAGGTGGTCCTAGCGGTGGGGCGCCGCTTGGCGACGCCCACAGCGGCCTACTTGTTGAGCTGCTTAGCGCGTGCGGCCGCGCGCTTGCGGTCGGTGGCAGACAGTTCAACCTTGCGCACGCGCAGGACCTTCGGGCCCACCTCGACGCACTCGTCGGTGCCACAGAACTCCAGAGCCTCGTCGAGGGACAGGGTCTTGGCCTTAGCCAGCGTGACGGTGGCGTCGGCGGTGGCGGAGCGCATGTTGGTCAGCTTCTTTTCCTTGGTGATGTTGATGTCCATATCCTCATCACGGTTGTTGGCACCGACGACCATGCCCTCATAGGCCTCCATGCCCGGCTCCACGAAGAAGTCACCGCGGTCCGCCAGCTGCTGCAGAGCATAAGCGGTGATCTGGCCGGAACGGTCGGCCACGAGCGAGCCGGTCGGGCGAGCCTTGATGTCTCCGGCCCACACGTCGAGACCATCGGAGATGGAGTTAGCGATACCGGAACCGCGGGTCTCCGTCAGGAACTGGGTGCGGAAACCGATCAGGCCGCGCGCTGGGACGCGGAAGACCATGCGCACCCAGTCGCCCTCGCGGACATCCATTGACTGCATCTGGCCCTTGCGGGAGGCCAGCAGCTGGGTGATAGCACCCTGGAATTCCGATGGGGAGTCGATGGTGAGCATCTCGTAGGGCTCCATGGTCTTTCCATCGATGACCTGGGTCACCACCTGTGGCTTGCCGACGGTCAGCTCGAAGCCCTCGCGGCGCATATTCTCGATGAGCACGGACAGTGCCATCTCGCCACGGCCCTGAACCTCCCAAGCATCGGGACGCTCAGTCGGCAGCACCTTGATGGAGACGTTACCGATGAGCTCCTGGTCCAAGCGGGCCTTGACCATGCGGGCGGTGAGCTTGTCGCCGCCGCCCTGGCCTGCCATCGGGGAGGTGTTCACGCCGATGGTCATGGAGATAGCCGGTTCGTCGACCTTAATGCGCGGCAGCGGCTTCGGATCCTCAACGTCGGCGATGGTGTCACCGATCATGATGTCGGAGATACCGGAGATGGCCACGATGTCGCCGGCGATGGCCTCGGTGTCCGGCTGGCGCTCGAAGCCGACGGTGCGCAGCAGCTCGGCCACCTTGACCTGCTTGACGTGCATCTCGCCCTCGTCGTCGTAGTGCATCCAGGCCACCTGCTGGCCCTTCTTGATGGTGCCGGAGTAGATGCGCAGCAGTGCGATACGACCCAGGAAGTCGTCGGAGTCCAGGTTGGTCACGTGGGCCTGCAGCGGGGCGTCGACCTTGGCAGAGGGCTCGGGGAGGACTTCGTAGATGACGTCGAAAAGCGCCTGCAGGTCGTCGGCGTTAGGAACGTTGCCGTCACCCGGGTTTTCGGTCGAGGCCTTGCCCTCGCGGCCGGAAGCGTAGAGAACCGGCAGGTCCAAGAGTTCCTCGGCGGCAGCGGCTGCTTCCTCATCTTCGAGGCCGGCAGCGATTTCCAGCAGAAGATCCTGCGCTTCGATGACAACCTCGTCGATACGGGCGTCGGGGCGGTCGGTCTTATTCACGCAGATGATGACCGGCAGCTTGGCTTCCAGTGCCTTGGTGAGCACGAAGCGGGTCTGCGGCAGGGGGCCTTCGGAGGCGTCGACAAGCAGCACGACGCCGTCCACCATGGAGATACCGCGCTCGACCTCGCCGCCGAAGTCGGCGTGGCCCGGGGTATCGATGACGTTGATGATGAGATCCCCGCCATCCTTGCCCAGGCCCTTGCGGTGGATGGCGGTATTCTTCGCCAGAATGGTGATGCCGCGCTCGCGCTCCTGATCATTGGAGTCCATGACGCGATCCGAGTGTTCGCCATGGTCGCCGAAAGCGCCGGACTGCTCCAGCATGCCGTTGACGAGGGTGGTTTTACCGTGGTCAACGTGCGCGACGATGGCTACGTTACGGAACTCAGTATTACTCACGTGTGGGGTGCTCCTTTAAAGCATGATGCGTTAGCGGTATGAACGGCCCTTAAATATACTCTCTAGCCCTTTCATGTGCAGCATCGCGCGCATCGCACGCATTAGCGCGCGATGTAACGAAACGATATCAACCGCCGACATACCGCACAGTAGGTCTCTATTTAGAGTTGACTACGCCAAAAAAGTGAATATTGTGGCAGCAGATACTATTGCGACGCATGTGATTTAGTTTCCTGCCGCCACGATCCCCTACCCAAACACAAGGATTTTCCATGGCCCTTTCCGAACAGCGCTCTTCCCGCTCCGCCCGCCGTGGCGTCGCTGGACTAACTGCTGCCGTGATGATGGGCTTCCTCAGCATCACGCCAGCACATGCCGGCGCCCCCGACCTCTCCTCGCTGGTGAACATTCCACAGAGCAGTAACCCGCTGGACAGCCTCGGCCGCCCCACCCCGGAGACGCAGGAGCGTGTTCGCGCTTTCGCGGCACAGCCATGGATCCCACAGGAGGCCCGCAGCGCCATCCTCACCGCCCTTAACTTCTCCGCCGGTGACGGCGGCGAAGGCGGTGTGGCCATGCCGGAGGGAAACAACCCCGGCTTCCGCCAGTTCTACTGGCCTACGGTCTCCGCGCAGTGCATCGGCGGGCAGGGCGATTCGGTGGGCTCCGCCATCGCCGTGCCTGGCCCGACCGATATGCCGGCCCCAGGCGCAGGCGAAGGAGAAACCGTCTTCCTCTTCACCGCGCTGGGCACCCCCACCGCCGCTGAGCAGCAGGGTGCCATGAGCGTCCAGTGGTTCAACCTGGATACCTTCCAGTTCGGCATCACTCCCCTGTTCAACAACGGCATCAACGCCGATGGGCCGACCACGGTCTCGGGCCGCGCAGCAACGGGCAAGGGCACCGTCGTGGCGGTCCTCTCCGGTGCGGTCAACACTGCTGAATCCTCGTGTTCTTTCCCACCTACCGCGGCTTACCTCGAGGTTAACTAATGAGCACTGACCTGCACCCAGTCAAGCAAGAAACCTTTAACACCACCGACAACATCAACGTCGACCCGAAAGGTTTTCAGCGGGAGGTAGACACCTACCGGGTCACCGACTTTGGCCTTTACATGGCCCGCGGCGCCAACCACCCGCGCTTCGGCTACCTTGAATCCTGGTTGCTCCCGGAGCTGGGCCTGCGCGCCAATATCTTCCACTTCCGCGAGGGCGTGGATGTCCACCAAGATTTCTACATCGACGTCGCTGATATCGACGTCGACGGTGATGTGTGGACTACCCGCGATCTTTATGTCGACTTGGTCTCCACCTCCGGCGAGCCGGTTGATGTGCTCGACATCGACGAGCTAGCCGCCGCAACCTCCAACGGCCTCATCAGCGCCGAGGAGGCCGAGCGCGCCATGGAGCGCACGCTTACCGCCGTCGAGGGCATCACGCGCTACGGCGATGACGCCATGAGCTGGCTGCGCACGCTGGGCATGGAACTTACCTGGGCAGAAAATGTGGAGCTCGTTCCTGCCGAGTAACCTAGGGTAAACACTTACCCCTACACCACAAGGAAGTGAGCCATGGCCGGTGGCCTTTTTGCCCTGCTTGATGACGTCGCCCTGATCGCCCGCTCCGCTGCCTCCAGCGTCGACGACGTAACAGCATTGGCCGGAAAGACCTCGGTGAAAGCAGCGGGAGTCGTCGTCGATGACGCCGCTGTCACGCCCCAATACGTCCAAGGCGTCAAACCGCAGCGTGAGCTGCCGATGATTTGGCGGATTACCAAGGGCTCGCTCATCAACAAGCTCGTCATCATCCTGCCGATTGCGCTCATCCTGTCGTGGATCGCTCCTTGGGCGCTCACCCCCATCCTCATGTGCGGCGGCACATACCTGTGCTTCGAGGGCGCGGAAAAGATCTTCCATGCCGTCCTCCACCGCGGCGAAGAGGAGCAGCAGACCGTTGAAGAAAAGGGCACCGACGCGGAGGATTCCCTGGTCAAATCCGCGATCACCACGGACCTCATCCTCTCCGCCGAGATCATGGTGATTTCCCTCAACGAGGTCATGGACCAGCCCTTCTGGCTGCGCCTAGGCGCCTTGGTTGCCGTCGGAATTCTCCTGACTTTGGGCGTCTATGGCGCCGTCGGGCTCTTGGTCAAAATGGACGATATCGGCCTCGCCCTGCTCAAGCGCCACGATGGCGATTCGGCCGTGGGTACCGCCCTAGTCAAGGGCATGCCCATCGTGCTCAACGTCATCGGCATTATCGGCACCGCCGCCATGTTGTGGGTCGGCGGCCACATCGTGGTCAAGGGCTTGAGCGAGTTCGGCGCTGAGCAGCCCTATGGCTTCATCCACCACGTAACCGAGAGCATCAGCAATGGCGCGCTCGCCTGGTTGGCGGACACCGGCTTGTCCATGGTGTGCGGCTTTATTCTGGGCGCCGTTATCGTCACCATCATTATGGCGGTCAAGGCCACCGCGGAGCGCGTTAAATAAACATCGCGAGCGACACTGCCATGACCGCCATACCAGCGATGAGGCCGTAGATGGCGCAGTGGTGTTCGCCGGTCTCCTCCGCCGTGGGCAAAAGCTCATCCAGGGAGATGAACACCATGATTCCTGCGATGACGGCAAAGCTTATGCCAAACGTCATCGGGCCAATGAACGGCATGAGCAGAGCGAATCCAATAATGGCGCCGACAGGCTCAGCGAGCCCAGAAATCGTGGCCCACCAAAATGCCTTCGTGCGCGAGCCCATGGCGCTGCGCAAGGGAACCGCAACCGCAATGCCTTCCGGAATGTTGTGGATGGCGATGGCCACAGCAACGGGGATCGCAATCTCGGGGGCTTCGAGGCCCGAGAGAAATGTGGCAAATCCCTCGGGGAAGTTGTGGATGGCCAGCGCGAAGGCGGTGAATATGCCGGTCTTCATCAGCCTCTTGCGGCGTGCTTCTTCCTCTGTAGTGGCCGGCTCGTGCGGGTTAATCTCCTCGGGAACGAGGCGGTCGATAATGGCGATGACCGCAATGCCGGCGAAGAACGCCGCCATCATCGTCCACGTGGCAGTGGCCTCTCCCCCAAGGGTGCTTTCCAGCTTCTCTAGGGACTGCGGCAGGATCTCCATAAAAGAGACGTAGAGCATCACGCCCGCGGACAAGCCCAGGGCGGCGGCCATGAACTTCGGGCCGGGCTCGCGCTTGCCGACGGCCAGGGCGCCACCGATGGACGTCGACAAGCCAGACAGCAGCACGAGGCCGAATGCGAAGGCGACGGTGGCTAGATCCATAGTGGGAAACTATAGCTTGTCGGTGCTGTCCTCTGGCGGTAGCGCAAGTGACTCGCCGTCCTTGACTGTCGGGTCGTCGTCGGTGTATTCGCCGGTCTCATAGTCATAGCCCACGGCGTGTCCATCTTCATCCGTGCGCGCGTACCACTCGGTGACTTCAACCGCGGTGGAATCAAAGTCTGCACCAGTGGCGTAGGCGGAATCATCCGTTGTGGGCTCAATGGCCAACGCAAAGTTATCGCCGTGGTCCCGCACGCCGTGGATGATGGCATTGGACACTGCTTGTTCTTCATAGAACGTGCGGATCGCGGCGGGGTCGTGACGCAACTCCCGAATCAACGCGATGCACATGAGCACAATGATGACCGCGAAAGGCAATGCAGTCACGGTGATGAGGTTCTGGAGGCCTTGCAGCGCATTACGGCCGCCCGCGAGAAGAATCACTACGGCGATTCCCGCCATGCACATGACCCAGAAGATGGTGACCCCGGGCTTCGGCTTCGGGTTGCCGCGTTGCGTGAGCTGTGAGTTCACGATGGACGCGGAATCCGCCGTGGTGATGAAGAAGACGATGAGCATGACGAGCACGAGCGGCGCCATGATCTGCGACCCCGGCAGGTGATCCAGAACGGTGAAGAAGATATCTTCTGCAGGCGGCATGGAGTCAATCGTTCCATCGGGCGCAATATCTCCGTCGCGACGCTGCAGCCAGATTGTCGTTCCGCCCAGAATGGTGAAAGCACAGACAATGATGGCGGAAGGAATAAGCAAGACGCCCAAGATGTACTGGCGGATGGTACGCCCGCGCGAGATCTTGGCCACGAACACACCGACGAAGGGCGCCCAGGACACCCACCAGGCCCAGTAGAACGTGGTCCAGGAGGACAAGAATGACACCATTTCTTCGCCTTGTCCCATGTTGGCGGAGAGCATGCTCGGCATCTCATCGAGGTACTCAATGATGACGGCGGGCAGCATGTTGGCCAGGAAGGCGGTGGGCCCCACGACAAAGAAGAAGACCGCGAGCCCGAGCGCCAAGACAAGGTTGATGTTGGACAGCCAGCGGATTCCTTTCGATACACCCGAGACCGCGGAGAAGATCGTGCCGATGGACAGCACTATGATGATGACCAGTGCCGCCGTGTTGCCCGTGGTTGACCAGCCGCTGACGATTTCCACGCCGCGGCCGATCTGCAAGGCTCCAATACCAAGTGTTGCCGCGGTGCCGAAGAGCGTGGCGATGATCGCTAGCCCGTCGATGATGCGCGCGGGTATGGAGTCCGTCTCGCGGTTGCCAAAAAGCGGCATGAGGATAGAGCTCATCAACGGCACTCGCCCGCGGCGGTAGGACACGTAGGCCACGCACAGTCCGACGATGGCATAGATTGCCCACGCATTGATTCCCCAGTGCATTGCTGCTTGAGCCATCGCGCCCATGACGGCGTCATCGCTGGCGGCCTCATAAGCGCCGGGCCGGGGTGACAGGTAGTAGCTCAGCGGTTCGAAGGGGCCGAAGAAGATAATTCCGATGCCGATGCCGGCTCCAAAGAGCATCGCTGCCCAGCTCACAGTGGAGAATTCCGGCTTCTCTCCATCCACGCCCAAGGGGATTTTTCCGTACTTGGAGAAAGCAAGGATGAGGAGCAAGAACATCAGGAAGGTTGCCAGGGTGGTAAAGATCCATCCCAGGTTGCGCATGACCCAGTCCAAGGCCGCGGAGGAGGCGTTGAAAACCTGATCGGGCGCAAAGACGCCCCAGGCCACAAAGGCCACAATGAGTCCGCCCACGACGATCAAGATGGGCTTGTCCACCCCATACTTCACCTTCTGGTCCTCGATAGACACGCCCGGCACCAAGGCCGGGTGAATGTTGTGCGGATAGATAATATCTTTAAGAATCCGCTTAGCCTCGCGCGTACGCTTCTTGCTCTGATCGGTATTGTTCACCGAACTACGAGAATCAGCCGTGATGGGTCTTCACTCCTTATTCGATATGTTGTTGTTTAAGTCTTCTATCGACCGTATCGGAGATCCGGCTCCTGCGTAAGCTTGAGACAAGTCCGTCGATTCCCATCTGACCCACGAGGTGACTGACGCAACTATGGCGCTGTATCCGCTAGCTCCTTCTTATTTTGGTGTCGAGCACGTCGCGGTTCTTGAGCACGTGAACTTCTCCACCGCGTTGAGCATCCCTGGGTTGGCGCAGGAGCCTGCGCTCGTCGACGTTTCCTTGCTCCCCGACCCCACCACCGGGGGCTGGCGCGTACATTCAGCTTTCGGTTTCTTGGGTTCACTCGATGGCGAGGAGTCCGCAGAGTATCCCGCCCTGAATCGACTGCGCACGGCGGCGATGAACCCGGCGACGCATGCCACCGTCGACATTGTCGACGGTGAGGTGGAGATCGCCCTCGCCTTGGGGCTCGACCCGTGGATGGTTCCCGCCAACAACCAACCGGCGGGTACCGCGCTGCTCAACGGCGGACAGGGCGCGCTTGTTCGCGTCGCGGAAGGCGAGCTCACCGCATATCAGCTCCGCACGATGGGCACGGAACAGTTCTTCGTGACGCTCGTGCTTCTCGACGACACCGTCCTCGCCACCCACGACAACCTCGTCCTCGGTCCGTGCGCGGGGCTCTCCGATGCCCCAGCGCTGGCCGCCGCGTTCGCGGCCGCCACCCAATCCGGTGCCTCCCTTGCCGCCCGTGCTTATGCTGCCGCGGGCCGCATCGCAGTGGACCTTCCCCTCGACCCCGAAGACCCTGCTCACCCTGCTGAACTCTTCATGCCCGCGGCCCCACCTCTGCCAATCGACCCAGACAAGCCTGCCATCCCGCCAGTGCTCAACCCCAATGCCGATTGGGAGTTCACTGCCCCGGCCGATCCCCTTGCCTCACCGCTGCCGGCCGGTCCACGAGCCTTCGCGTCCCCCAAAGACACCTTTTAACTGGCACCTTATGCGCTTAACCTAATACACTGACCTGGGATTTCTCCGAAATCCGGCCACAAATGGTGCCTTTACTTTGGTTCCTTTGCCCCTGCCGCGCGCACGAATCGCTTTCCGTCGACTAGGCGCGTCGCACCCGTGGCGTCGAGGTGCTCCAGCACCGGGATGGCAACCCGGCGCGTCGTTCCAAGTGCCTTGCGCGCCTCCGAGAGGGTGAAGGGCTGTTCCAACTGTGAGACCACGGCGAGTGCCTCGCGCGGAGCTGAAGGCAGAAGCACCACACCGTTAGCCAGCCGGAGCAGGCGACCGGCGCGTTCAGCAGCGGCCAGCTCTTTCGGTCCCAGTCCCAGCTCTTTGAGGTCTTCCGCTTCCGGGGCAGCAAAGGGGTCCTCGCGCAGTCGCCGCTCGAGCTCCGCCACTCCCCTCTCCGCGGGGCCGAGGTCGACGGTCTGCCCGGGCATGCGCAGCACGCCATCAACTGTCTCGAGCTTGGCAGCTGCTACCGCTAGGCCTAACAAGGCCGGCTCGGTCAGTCCCAGTGCATCCATGGCCGCTGCCTTCGTCAGCCCCGGGGAGAGCGGATTCGCCTCGGCATGGGCTTCCACAGCCTGAATCAAAGCCCCTTTCCACGCAGTGACCTGACTGGCGGCGATCCACCAGTCGCGGAACTCAATGACTCCCGCCGGCTTCTCTGCCACAGAAAAGCCGTCGCGCACAAGACCACGCAGCTCCGCGTAGCCACAGCGCTTGAGCCACTGGGCCGGGTTCGTTGCTTCTAAAGCTTCTAGCTCAACAGCGCGCTTCTTGGCATCACCGCGCCTATTTAATTCAGCTGGGTGCACATCCACCACTTCTAAACCGGCCACGACGTGCCGCCCGCCCGGACTGCGCACCACAAACCTATCGAGCAAAGTAAGCGGTAACGGGCTTTCCAGAGTCAACCGCGCGAACTCACCTCTTAAAGGCCGCAGCCGCGCGCCCACTCCCGCGGTGCCGATGTGCACCACGAGGTTCTGCGGAAGCTCGCTCATGTCAGTACCGAACGTTCGCCGCACATCCACGGTGTCGAGCACACGCCAGCACCCAGGGCTAAGCAAAGCATCTCCGCGATGAACCTGGTCCGCAGCCACCCCGCGCAAGTTGAGCGCCACGCGCGTGACGGGTGCAGCGCTGTCCACTGCCTTGTTCTCACTGTGCACCCCACGCACCGTGACGCGTTGCCCACTGAGCTCAAGGCCATCGCCTACCGAAACCGTCCCGGCCGCCAGCGTTCCCGTCACCACGGTTCCAGCGCCCTTCACGCTGAAGGCGCGATCCACCCACAACCGCACGCGCGCCTGCGGATCCGACGTGGGCATACCGGCGAGAACCCGGTCCAGTTCGGCACGCAGCTTCTCCACGCCCTCGCCGGTCTTCGCCGAGACTTCGACTACGGGAGCGTCGGCAAGCGCTGTTCCAGCCAGTTCTGCTTTGACCTGCGCGGCTACCTCTGCCCGGCGGGCAGTATCAGCCCTATCAGCACGAGTCAGCGCCACCACGCCGTGCTCGATTCCCAGAGCGCGCAGAGCATCGCGGTGGTCTGTGGACTGTGCCTGCCAGCCTTCATCGGCCGCCACCACAAAGAGAACCACCGATGCCGGCCCCACCCCGGCCAGCATGTTGCCCAAGAACTTCTCGTGCCCCGGCACATCGACAAATGCGACGTCCGCGCCCGAGTCCAGCCTCGTCCACACAAAACCTAAGTCGATGGTCAATCCCCGCCGCTTTTCTTCCTCCCAGCGGTCCGGTTCCATCCCCGTCAACGCCTTGACCAGGCTCGACTTGCCGTGATCCACGTGCCCCGCAGTGGCCACTACATACACCTAGATCACCGCCCGCAATGCCGCGATGAGTTCTGCATCCTGTACCTCCGGCACGCAGCGCACATCCACCAGGCAGCGTCCCTGATTCACGCGCGCCACCACAGGAGGCTCACCCAACCGCAACGGCCGCGCCAACTCCTCTGGCAACGCCACGGCCCACCCCGGTAGCGGCACCTCGGGTGCCCCGCCGCCGCCGACGCGTCCGGCGTGTTCGACGACCTCACCGCCAACTGCCGCTGCCACCTTCTCCGTGCGCTCGCGGTGGCGCTGCGGATCAATGTGGAGCGCGTCCTGCACGGCGTTGGAGGGCGTGGACAGAGAGGCCTCGAGCGCGTTGAGCCGTAGCTTATCGATGCGCACCGCCCGCGCCAACGGGTGCTTCTTGCACGCAGCAATCGCAGCCTTCGTGCCCACGAGCACCCCGGCCTGCGGGCCGCCGAGCAGCTTATCCCCTGAAAAGAGGACAACGTCGGCGCCATCGCGAAGAGCCTCGCTGGCGGAGGGTTCTGCCGGCAGCGCGTCATCTGGTCTAAGCAACCCCGAACCGATATCCACGATGAGCGGCAAGTCGGTAAGCGCACGAAGCTCAGCAACCGATACCGACGAGGTAAACCCACTGATCAGGAAGTTGGAGGGATGCACCTTCAAGATGGCTCCCGTGTCCTCCCCCATCGCCCGCTCATAGTCCGCCACGTGCGTGCGGTTCGTCGCGCCGACCTCCCGCAAGCGGGTGGCCGTGGACTCGATGAGCTCGGGCAAGCGGAATCCCGCGCCAATCTCAATGAGCTCACCGCGGGAGATGATGACTTCCTTGCCAGGGGCCAAGGCCGCCGTAGCCAACAGCAGCGCGGAGGCACCGTTGTTCACTATCAGCGCATCCTCCGCGCCGGGGCATGCAGCCAATACCGCATCAACGGCCGCGCGGCCCCTATCTCGTGAGCGCAGGCCGCTGTCCAGATCCATCTCAACGTCCGTATACGATGCCGCGGACACTAGCGCATCTACCGCTGCCGGCGGTAAAGGAGCCCTGCCCAAGTTCGTGTGGATGATGACGCCAGTGGCGTTGATGACGTGGCGCAAGGAATATGGCTGCACAGCATCGAGCCTGGCGGACAGCTCCTCCTCAATCTGGGAGGGGGCGAGGGAGCCGGAGCGGGCGTCGGCAAGCACGGCGTCGATGATCGCGCGCACCGAGTGCGGCGCCAGGCGGTGGTGGGCATCCTGCACCGCCGGGTACTGGAGGATCTCATCCATCTTCGGGATAAAGCGGCGGGGGTCAGTCATCAAAGTTCCTCCTAGCTGCGCACATGGCGGAGACGGACAGGAATCGAACCTGCCAGACCGAGATACTCGGCCTCACCGGTTTTGAAGACCGGGGCGCCCACCAGGACACGTACGCCTCCGTCTGCTCACCTTACACGGGGCTAAAGTAGGACTTATGACTGACATTAAACTTACGTCCTTTGCCGCCGGTGGCGGCTGCGCCTGCAAGATTCCCCCGGGAGAACTCGAGTCTGCTGTGGAGGGCCTCGTGGGTACCGCGGACCCCAACGTGCTGGTGGGGCTTGACGACGGCGACGATGCCTCCGCCGTGCGCATCCCAAACGGCCTGGCGGTCATCTCTACCGCGGATTTCTTCACGCCGATGCTCAATGATCCCTACGACTGGGGCCGCGTGGCTGCTGCCAATGCGCTTTCCGACGTCTACGCCATGGGCGGCACCCCCATTACCGCCATCAACCTGGTTGGCTGGCCACGCGAGGTGCTTGGTCTCGACATTTTGCGCGAGGTTCTGCGCGGCGGCATGGACGTGGCATCTCAGGCCGGCATCTCCATTACCGGCGGTCACTCCATCACCGCACCGGAACCCACCTATGGTTTGGCAGCCACGGGTATCGTCCACCCGGACAAAATCCTGCGCAACGACGCCGCCGAAGCAGGGCTTCCCATCACGCTGACCAAGCCGATTGGCGTGGGCATCCTCAATAACAAGCACAAGGCCACCGGCGATGTCTCCCAGGCCGCGGTGGACTCCATGACCGCGCTTAATCGGGATGCCTCTGCGGCAGCCGTGGCGGCCGGGGTGCGCGCGGCAACCGATGTCACCGGCTTTGGTCTTCTGGGCCATCTCTACAAGATGTGCCGCGCCTCCGGTATAGGCGCAGAGCTGGACTTCTCAGCTGTTCCTGCGATTGAAGGTGCCAAGGATGCCTTGGCGGATGGCTTCATCCCGGGTGGCTCGCGCCGCAATCTGGATTGGGTGCGCCCCCACCTCGACACAGATTTGAGCGAGGAAGACTTGATTTTCCTCGCCGATGCCCAAACATCCGGTGGACTCCTCGTCATCGGCGAGGTTCCCGGCTACCCAGTCATTGGCCGGACTGTGCCGGGCGATGCACGGATTTCTATCCGCTAGTCACCGTCGAATGGCTGAGGCCCTCTGCCCTGCGGCGGGCTTCAGCGCGCCGCTTTTGGGGGCCAATGCTTGTCGACGGATCCTTCACCGCCTCCAGCCCAGCGTTGAGCACGCCAAAGCGCGTGCACGCGGATCCCGCCATGAGCGCCACGCCGGATACCACCGACACCGCGCGCGACTTTGTCGCCGACGCGATTACGGTTCCCACCCCACCCGCGGCGATGAGCGCCTCAGAGGCCTTCATGAGTTTCCCGGGCGTGCCTTCGTGCAGCGGGCGAAGAGGCTCAGGCTCCATGTTCGCTTCCATGACACGGGTCGCGGCCAGATCGGCCGCTGCGGCAGTAATACCGAGCGCTCGTGCCGCGCCCGCATTCTCCACCGGGGTAAAGACCATGACAGCACCCGACGCCGCTGCCGAGGCCGAGGACACGAACACATAGGGCAGGTGCTTCTTCGCGTCATTCCACGTCGGGTTTGATGTGTTGGCCAACAGCACCGCGGTGTAACCCGCCAGCGGTCCGCCAAGCACGCCGGCGACAGCGCCTGCTGGGCCCGCGGCCTTATTGAGGAGGCGGCGAAGCGGCTCCGGCAGCACACCACCGACCAGCTCGTCCGCTTCCACGACCGCGGGCAGGGCCGCGGCGGAAGCGAAGCTGCCCAGGATCCACGAGCCGATGGACATCGGCGAGGTCACCTTGAAGACGCGGAACATGTTGAGCAGGCGCTCTGGGCGGCCGAGGTCCAGCACCAAAAAGACCGAACCTACCGACGCCGCGGAGAAAGCCGTCAACCGCGTCGAGCGTTTCAGCGGTGCGTTCCCAGTGGCCTGGGCACCGGCGGCCAACATCGCAGAACCGCCGGCCACGCCGCCGAGGAAGAAATAGCCGCCGATGGGCCACTCCCACGGCGGGGCCTTGACTACTGGCTTGCCGTAATACGAGGAGAACTCGAAGTCCTCGGCCATGCGCTCTTCTTTGGAACCATCCTGTGCGCCGGCTCCGACTCGTCCACGCCGGCGCTTCTTGCCGCCGCCACGCCTGCGCCTAGGCTCCTGCGGCGGGCGGTACTCATCAAACTCGCTCACTTGCGGCCTCCCAACATGAATGCCCCGGCCACAGCCAGCGCCATTCCTCCGATAGCTTTCGCTGCGGTCTTGTACATCTGCGGCAAATCCGCCGTGGGCACGCGCGGATCCGGCGGCAGCCCATAAACCTCAGGAGAGTCGAGCAACAAGAAGATTGATCCCGTTCCCCCAACACCATCTTGCGAGTTTGCTCCGTAGAGACGAGCCTCCGTCAGCCCTTGCTCGTGGAGGACGCGCACGCGCTCCCGCGCTGCGGCAAGCATCTCCTCGTAGGGGCCGAATTGGATGGAGTCCGTCGGGCAGGTCTTGGCGCAGGCAGGCTGCTCACCAATTTTCAGGCGGTCATAGCACATGGTGCATTTCTGGGCCACGCCCAGATTCTTAATGGGCATGGCCTGTCCCGGTGTATGGTCGGGGCCCTGCGGCTTGAGTTGCTTCAGCTTTGCCAACACGTTTACGCCCGCGTGGTCCGGAACCTGGTAGTCCACGGTGGCCGTTTTATCCGCCTTCAGCGTCACGCCGCCGTCATCGCGGCGCTCAATCACGCCGAACGGACAACCGGCCACGCATGTCCCGCAACCATTGCACACATCATCTTGGACCACGACGGTGCCGAATTCGGAACGGAACAGCGCGCCTGTCGGGCACACGTCCAAGCATCCAGCGTTGGTGCAATGCTTGCACACGTCGGAGGACATCAACCACCGGAAATCATCGGTATCCGGGGTCATGCTTGGGGCGGAAGCTTTGGGCATGCCTAGCGAAACAAGTTTCCGTCCCTCCTCGCGAGCCTGTTGAATACGCTCGTTGCTTTGCTCAATGAAGGCCACGTGGCGCCAAGTATTGGCGCCCAGCGAACCAGTGTTGTCATAAGAGTCACCGGTGACCGCGTACCCCTCAACCGGGTTTCGGTTCCACTCCTTACACGCCACCTCGCAGGCCTTGCAGCCAATGCAAATCGAGGTATCCGTAAAGAAAGCCATGCGCTGATAGGACTCATAGCCGTGCTTATCAGCCTTTTCGGTCAAAAGATTAGCCATTGGTCCTCCTTAGCTTTCTTTGCCTTCATAGTCGGCGACGTTTCCAGCGGTCGCATCATCACCCGTGTTGTCCTCAGTAGCTGCTTTCTCAGTGCTGAAGGCATCGTCAACATCCAGGATCCGGTTGCCGGAGTCCACGGTGAGGTGCGCTCGTTCTTGGTACTCGTGCAAGAGCTGAAGACGTGCCTCGCCACGCGGACGGCGGCCCGGCTGGATATCGCACGCGCCCACCTTGGAATTCTGGATGAATACGTTTGGTTCCAGGGTCAGGCCCAACAGGTCGTTGGCGCCATCGCCGGCTACCTCGGTGGTCTCCGATTCTCCGTAGTGATACGGCAGACCGATCTGGTGGAAGTCCTCACCATTGATAGTAAGCATCTCCATGCGGTCCGTTACCAGAACCTGTGCCTCGATGACACCGCGTGGGGACACGATGGTGGCCCACTCACCGTTGACCAATCCACGCTTGGCGGCCAGCTCCTTGTCCACCTCGCAGAAGAGTCCCGGCTGCAGCTCCGCCAAATAAGGCAGGCGGCGTGACATCGCACCCGAGGTATACATCTCCGTCAGGCGATAGGTGGAGAAGACGAACGGGAAAACATCAGCACCGCGCTCCCCCGGCTCCGGGCGGGAGAGGTTGTCTTCGCGCTTAATTGTCAGACGCGTCGGCGACTGCTGCTGCTTGTACAGCGCATTGTGTACCGGTGATTCTTGCGGCTCGTAGTGAGTCGGCAGCGGGCCGTCAGACAATCCCTTCGGCGCGAACAGCCAGCCTAGGCCGTCGGCCTGCATGATAAACGGATCGTCGCCATCGAGGGCATCAGGGCCAATGGCGTCGACAGGTGCCACGTAGTCCGGGCGCTTCGTCAACGGGAAGTCGGGCACGTCATCGCCAACCCACTTTCCTTGCTCTTCATCCCACCAGATGTACTTCTTGCGCTCCGACCACGGAGTTCCATCCGGCTTTGCGGAAGCACGGTTGTACAGGATGCGGCGATTGGCCGGCCAGACCCAGCCCCAGTCGAGAGCAACCTCGTTTTGCTCCGAACCCGGAACCTTCTTCGCGGCATGGTTGATGCCGTCCTTGTACACACCGGTGTAAATCCAGCAACCGCCGGAGGTGGAGCCATCGGTACGCATTTCTGTAAAGGCAGGCAAGAGCTGCCCCTTCTTCGGGCCGTCGAGATAGTAACCGTTGATCTCCCGCAAAATCTCATCCGAGCTCGGATCGCCGTGTTCATCTTCGGTGTAGTCCCAAGTTACGGACTTGATTGGCAGGTCGCGCGGATCAGTCGAATCCGCGAGGCGCTCCCTAATCTTCTTGCCCAGCTGGTAGAAGAACCACGCCTCACTGCGCGCTTGCCCGGGCGGCGGAACCGCTTGGAAACGCCACTGGACCATGCGCTGAGTCTGGGTAAAGGTTCCGGACTTCTCCACGTGGGTAGCTGCCGGCATGAGGAAGACCTCAGTAGCAATGTCCTCAGTCTTCAGCTCGCCGTTCTTAATCTCCGGCGAGTCCTTCCAGAAGCTTGCGGTCTCAATCTCTTGGAAGTCGCGAACAACCAGCCACTTCAGGGAAGCGAGACCGCGGCGCTGCATACCACCGTTGGACTGCGCCACCGCCGGGTTCTGGCCGAAGACAAAGTAGCCCTCTACCTCATGGCGCAGCATGGCCAGCAAGGTCTCATAGGTCGAGTGCGCACCAGAGAGACGCGGCATGAGGTTAAAGCCCCAGTCGTTCTCCTTAGTAGCGGCATCGCCCCAGTAGGATTTCATGAGCGAGACCGCGTAGTTCTCACCCAATTGCCAGAAGCCCTTCTGGTCCGCCGCGCGGAAAGAATCCAGGTAATCCGACCAGGTTTCCTGGTCCACATGCGGCATGGGCAGGTAGCCCGGAAGCGAGTTGAACAGGGTCGGGATATCCGTCGAACCCTGAATCGAAGCATGCCCGCGTAGCGCCATGATGCCGGAACCGGGGCGGCCCACGTTACCCATGAGCAGCTGCAGGATTGCCGCGGTGCGGATGAACTGTGCACCCAGAGTGTGCTGGGTAAAGCCCAAAGCGTAGGCGAAGCACGTCGTGCGCTCCGGGTTAGAGTTCTGCGCAATGGAATCCGCCAAGTAGTAGAAGTCCTCCGGCGAAATGCCGCACGTCTCCTCCACCATCTCCGGGGTGTAGCGCGAGTAGTGGCGCTTGAGAATCTGGAAGACCGTGTTCGGGTCCTCCAGCGTCATGTCCTTCTCCACGTTCCACGAGGAGCCCTCGGGCTTTTGGACATATTGCCACGAGTCCGTGACATATTTGCCCTTCTCTGCGTCGTATCCAGAGAACAGGCCCTCCAAATCCTCGGTGTCCTGGAAATCCGGCGAAATTATCGACGCCGCGTTGGTGTAATTCACCACATAATCGTGGAAATACAGGTCATTATCCAACACGTACTTGATAATCGCGCCGAGCAACACCACGTCGGTGCCACCGCGAATACCGATGTGACGGTTCGCAAAGGCAGACGTACGCGTATAACGCGGATCAACGTGAATAATGCGCGCGCCGCGCTTCTTGGCTTCAACGACCCATTGGAAACCAACTGGGTGGCATTCCGCCATGTTTGAACCCTCGATGACGATGCAGTCCGCATTCGCCATATCCTGCAGCGGTTGGGTTGCGCCGCCGCGGCCAAACGAAGTTCCTAGACTAGGAACGGTGGCGGAGTGTCATATGCGCGCCTGGTTTTCCACCTGAATGGCGCCGGTGGCAGTAAACAGCTTTTTGATGAGGTAGTTCTCCTCATTATCCAGCGTCGCACCGCCCAGTCCAGCGATACCCATCGTGCGGTTAAGGGGACGCCCCTGCTTATCGACGTCCTCCCAGTGCCTTGCGCGCGATTCCACGAAGCGGTCCGCGATCATGTTCATCGCGGTCTCTTCATCGAGCTCCTGCCATTCGGTGGCATAGGGTGCTCGGTACTTGATCGTGGTAATGCGAGTCGAGGAGTTAATGAGCTGCTCAGAAGCCGAGCCCTTAGGGCACAGACGCCCGCGGGAAATTGGGGAGTCCGGATCGCCCTCGATTTGGATGACCTTGTCGTCCTTAACATAAACGCGCTGGGAACAGCCCACCGCGCAATAGGGGCACACCGATTGCACCACGCGGTCCGCATCTACGGTGCGTCCGCGCAGATCTTCGCTCTTAGCCGACTGCGTAGACACATCGCGACCGAAGGCATCCTTGTTCCGGATCTGGCGCACGACGGGCCAGTTCAGTGGGCTAAAACGTGACATACCTTAAACCTACTTGCTTGCCCCAGCGTTTTCCAGCTGCCACTACCCCGCCTCTCCGAACAGCACCGCTGAGTACGCTGACAATTATGAACCACACTAAGCACTTTGAGCTCAAGGTCCCCGGCGGCAAGTTGCTCGTCGTTGACCTCGATTTAGACACCAACAACACGGTCACCGCCGCAAAGGTTTCCGGTGACTTCTTCCTCGAGCCTGAGGAGGCCTATGAGGCACTAGCCCCCGCCTTGGTCGGCATCACCACCGCCACCTCGACAGAAGAGATCCAGTCCCGCCTCGTTGCGGCCCTGGCTCGCGTTGACGCCCCGGTAGCTCTCCACGGCTTTGACACCCACCACCTTGCCGTCACCGTTAAGCGCGCGCTATCTGGTGGCACCGATTTCACCGACCACCACTGGGAGATCCTGCGCCCAGGTGTTCTCCCCACGCCCGTAAATGTCGCACTTGACGAGGTTCTCCTCAACGAAGTTGCTGAAGGAAAGCGCGGGCCCACGCTCCGCTTTTGGGAATGGGAAGACCGTGCCGTCGTATTCGGTTCCTACCAGTCCTATGCCAATGAGCTGGATCAGGAGGGCGTCGACAAGCATGGCATTGTTCCGGTGCGCCGAATCTCCGGCGGTGGCGCGATGTTCATGGAGGGTGGCAACTGCGTGACCTATTCCCTGTACGCCCCGGAATCGCTCGTGGCCGGCTATTCCTACGAGGCCAGCTACGAATACCTGGACCAGTGGGTGCTCGCGGCGCTGAACAAGCTTGGCGTCAATGCATGGTACGTGCCGATTAATGACATCACCTCGGACGGCGGCAAGATTGGCGGCGCCGCCCAGAAGCGCCGTAAGGGCGCGGTACTGCATCACACCACGATGAGCTATGACATCGATGCGGACAAAATGATGGAGGTCTTGCGCATCGGCAAGGTCAAGGTCTCGTCGAAGGGCCTTGCCAGCGCAAAGAAGCGCGTCGACCCGCTCCGCCGCCAGACCGGCGTACCCCGCGAGGAGATCATCGAGACCATGGCGCGCGAGTTCGCCACCCGCTATGGCGCCGTCGACGCCGTGCTTTCCGACGACTCCCTCGCCGCCGCCCGCCGCCTCGTCGACACCAAATTCCTCAACGATGAATGGACCAAGCGTATCCCATAATTTGCGGGGGAATTTCTGGGCAGCGTACGGTGTTATAAGTTCAAGTGAACCGATCGGTATGATCGTACCGAACTAAATGGTCCATTTCTATACAACACTGTCTAGAAGGAAAATCTCGTGTCAGACACTTCCTCTCGTGCATCCTCACGCACGCTGCCCTCGTGGGCCACCGGCTTTGGCGCCCAAGTTATCGCCGGTCTCATCATCGGCCTTATTCTCGGCTTCATCGCCTCCGGCATGGAGTCCGAGTGGCTCTCCGATACCCTGTCCGGCGTCGGCGGCGCGTACGTCCAATTACTCAAGGTGATGGTCCCGCCGCTCATCTTCGCGGCTGTCGTCACCTCGGTTGCCAACCTGCGCAAGGTGGCTAACGCCGCCTCGCTGGCGATCTCTACTCTGGTCTGGTTTGCCATTACGGCCTTCTTCTCCGTCTTGGCTGGCATTCTCGTCGCCCTCGTGATGAAGCCGGGCGTAGGCACAACTGTCGATGCTTCCACCGCCGCCGACCCATCCCACATCGGCTCCTGGACCGCTTTCCTCCAGCAACTTGTCCCCGCCAACTTCTTCGGTCTCACCGCTTCGCTGAGCGAAGATGAAATCTCCCTCAGCTTCGGTGCCCTTCAGCTCCTTGTCATTTCCCTTGTGCTGGGCATCGCCGCGGTCAAGGCTGGCAAGGCGGCCGATCCCTTCCTGCACTTCACCGAATCTTTCCTCAAGGTCATCCAGGTGGTCCTCTGGTGGATCATCCGCCTTGCCCCGATTGGCACCGCCGCCCTCATCGGCAAAGCCGTGGCCACCTATGGTTGGGACGCGCTTAGCTCCTTGGGCAAGTTCGTCCTCGCGATGTATGTGGGCCTTGCACTTGTAATTTTCGTGGTCTACCCCGCCGTGCTCGCATTCAACCGGATCCCGGTAGTTGGCTTCTACAAGCGAGTCTGGCCCGTCTTTTCCCTTGGCTTCGTCACCCGTTCCTCCATGGGCGTCATGCCAGTTACCCAGCGCTTTACGGAAAAGGCCATGGGCGTACCCCGCGAATACGCCTCCTTCGCCATTCCGCTGGGCGCTACCACGAAGATGGACGGCTGCGCTTCCGTCTACCCGGCCATCGCCGCCATCTTCATTGCACAGTTCTACGGCGTTGATCTCTCCTTCACCCAGTACCTGCTCATCATCTTCGTTTCCGTCATTGGTTCCGCAGCAACCGCCGGCACGACCGGCGCTACCGTCATGCTGACGCTGACGCTCTCCACGTTGGGCCTTCCGCTCGCCGGCGTGGGTCTGTTGCTGGCCATCGAACCCATCATTGATATGGGACGCACCGCCGTCAACGTCACCGGCCAATCACTGTGTGCCACCATCGTGGCCAAGCGCGCCGGCATTCAAGACGAAGCCGTCTGGGATGCTGCTGGTAACGGAGTCTCACACATAATGAACGAGGACCAAGACGCAGACGAGCCCGAGACACAGCCGGTCAACACGACTGCATAACTCTTCCTGCCCCTCCCCAAGCCTTCCTAACACGCAAGAGCCGTGTAGGAAGGCTTCGGTATTTCTGCCCAAGCGACGGGCTTTACCCGTCGTTCTTTTCGACGGTGTCAGTGTAGAGCTCGGCACTTGGAGCTATGGGGTCGTCGTTCTTTCCGACGGTGGGTGTGTTCTTGGGTTCTTTCCCTTCCGACTGTTTGGAGTGGTGTCGCCGTTTGATTCGACGAGGGCTAGGCCCCTGTTCTTCGTCATCGTCGTCGTTTGAATCGACGGGTATTCTCGCCTTTTTCGTCGTTTGATTCGACGACCCAGGTTTTAGAAGGGGATGTCCTCGCCGCTGTCAGTGTCGGTGTTGGCCTGGGTTTCGGCTTCGGCGTTGGCTTTGGTTTGGGCTTGTTGTTGTGCGTAGTCGTCGAGTTCTTGTTTGAGGTGTTGGGCTTCTTCGCGCACACGTTTCCTGGTGGCGGTGATGTGTTGGGCGACTGTTTGCGCCCACCGTTTTTGCTTGGGTGCCAGGGGCCCGTCGGCTTCGTTGATGGTCCAGGTACCGTCAGCGAAAAGCCAGATAACATCCCCACTGTAGGGGTCCAGCAGGTACTTTAAGGTGCCATCGGTTTTCATGTTGTGATGGCCTTGGCATAAACATGCCAGGTTCTTCGGATGGGTTGGCCCGCCTTCAGCCCAGTTATGCCGGTGATCCAATTGGGTAAGAAAGGCAGGTTCCTCGCATCCGCCGACCCGGCAGGTTCCGTCGCGGCCTTCGACATGCTTGCGCATAATCAGGCCCGGTTGGTAGCCGTCTGCTTCGGCTACCTCGCCGGTTAAATCCCGGGTTTTATCATGCGGCATGGGCGTTTGGCGCCAGCCGAAGCCTTCGATGAAGGTCGGGGCATCATCTATATCGCAGGCTTGGTAGGTGTGTAAGACTACGGTGGCTGGTGGCTCAATCTCACCGGAAAGCAGCTTTTTGACAGCATCCGGAATCGTCAGATCATGCTTGGCAGCGGTGTGGTGGATGAAGGCATCGAGTTTAATGCCGGTGTCTTCCCCAACCTGGAGTTCCAGCCAGGCAGAGGTTCCGTTGGAAGAAAAGCGGTAGGTGTCTTTGGGGCGGGTGTCGCGAAAAGCGATGGAATCATCCAGGGTTTTACAGATGTCGCGGACTTTACGCCTGATTTGGCTGCGGGTAGGAAAAGCCTGATTGGGTTTCGAAGGGGTGAAAAAGTCAGCCAGGATGGTGTCGATAAAATCCAGGGTTTCCGTAGTCAAGGCGGTTAGTGCCGACATGGGCTGGTCAATAGCGATGAGGGACTCGATGTCGAGCAGGCAGTGGGTGTCTTGTATGGCTTTGACTTTCGGCAGGCTATCAAGCCGGTGGATGGCACGCAGTCCGGATTTGATGTGACCTTCCGGAAGTGACCAGGCCGCCACTAAAGATAGGGCGGTGGTGTTGATATCGGCTTGTAGGCTGGGCATGGCAGCCTGCCAAGTGTCATAGATGGCACGGCGGGCTTTAGCGCGAGCAACCGCGTGTGGGTTATTAGGGTTGGTCGTTGAGAAGAAAAAGGTAGGCGGGCGTGTAGCGGTGGTGGTCATGGGTATCTCCCCCGAGATAAACCTGCATTAGAAGAAATGTTCTAAACATAATCCTAGCGGCCACCGCCACACATCGCTATAGCCAGTGGTAAATTCCCGTCAAATCATTACTATAAACGGGGGTAGACACCATGGGTTAGCCAGGACATTCGACGCCAACCAACGAAAAATCCCACCAACGTGGAATCTATTCGTAGCGCACGTCACCACGTGCAACGTCCTTGCGCCCATGAACAATGAAGTAGACCACCGAGGCCACCAGCATCAAGGCAGCCAACATCCAGTACATGACGGAGTAACCCGCCGCGGAGATGATCTGCCCCAGCAGAATCGGACCAAAGCCAATACCTAGGTCTAGCAGCAAGAAGAAGGTCGAGATCCCCGCACCCATTTCGTGCATCGGCACCAGGCGCACGGCGATAGCCTGGCCCGCCGGAAGAATTGAGCCGTAACCAAAGCCCACCAAGGCACCCGCAGCAATGATCTGCCAATCAGCTGCAGCCAGAGCAAGGACTACCAAGCCAGCAATAAAGAAGACGAGCGAGGAATAGATGATGATGTTGTCACCGCGACGATCTTGCAGCTTGCCCAGCACAAAGCGCAGAATGAGGCTCACCACCGCATAGGCCAGGAAGAAGTAGCTAGCGCCCTTCTCCAAGCCTGCATGGGAGGAGTAGCCGTTAAGAAACGTAATGATGCCCGTGTACGCGACGCCAACCAAAAGGATAAAGACGCCAAAAGGCGCCACCGCTGGGTGCACGATATTTCCCAAGGAGAAGGAGACGCTTCGACGCTCCTGCGCCGGTGCCTTGACGACGAGTCCCAACCCCAAGGCCACTACCGTGAGTGTCAGCGCCACCATAAACACGGTGTTATAGCCAGCGTGGTGGACAATCGCCAAACCAGCCGCTGGACCAAAGGCAGTGGCTAGGGTCGTCCCCAAGGCGAAGTAGCCGGTCCCCTCGGCACGACGGTGGTCCGGAATCACCGATTGCGCCACTGCCATCACAGCAGTCGAGGCCACCGCATAACCGAAGCCGTGCAAAATACGGACGGCAAAAAGCATCGGCAACGAGTGCGCTGGCATGTACAGCGCCATGGCTACAGCCACCACAATAAGCGAGGCCACCAACGAGCGTTTTCGCCCAGCCGCGTCAACGATGTAACCGGAGAAGAGACGAGCAATTGTCGCCCCCACCACAAAGGCACTGGACGCAAACCCGCCCGCCGTATCCGAAGCCTGAAACTGCTCCACGGCATAGAGCGCCATGATGGTCACAAGCAGATAGAAGACCGTGAACTGGGCGAAATTTACCAACCACGCAAACACGAATGTCGGCGTAATGAGGGACTGGGATTCAGAGGACGTTTGAGACACCTTCTTCGATAGCGTTATGGAATTAAGACTTCCACACGCTACCAAAGATCAGAGATACTTTCGAATCCAATTCACGGGTTGCACGGCGCTTGACGACGCCCCTACCCGAACAGTTTTCGCAGGTAGGATGAACCAAACTTCCACTCCGGATCCATCTCTTCACGCAGCTCACAGAACTCATCAAATCTTGTATAAAGTTGAGCAAAGTCGTTCCGGGACAGGGAGTTCATCTTCCCCCAGTGCGGGCGCCCACCGGCCGCGCGGAAAATGGGTTCCAGCTTCGGCATGTAGTCCTGCGGATTCAACGCACGCGGAATGTGGAATGCAATGTACATCGACTCACGGCCAGATGCCGTCGAGAGAGCAACGTCATCCGCGGCCGTCGTGCGCAGCTCCATCGGGAATCCGATGCGCCAGTCCTGTTCATCGATGAAGCGACGGATTTCGCGGACGGTGGCGGGGCCGTCGGCAAGCGGCACGGCGTACTCCATCTCGTGGAAACGAACCCGGCGCGGGCTGACAAACACGTCGTGAGCAGCGGAACGGTAGCGGTTATGAGAGATGACCGAGGTAGCGAACTTGTTGAGCGTCGGAATCGTTCCCGGAATCAGGCGCCCCAACGCCAAGGCGGCGGCAAAGGCGCCGTTGCCAATGAGCTCGTCGTCGATAAGTGCTTTGAGACGTGAGCGGCGCTCCCCGTTCGGTTCGAGGCGCGTGTTGGCCTTGACCATCGCGCGGTCGGTGTGCGGGAACCAGTAGGACTCGAAGTGATCGACGCCTCGGGAGAGCTCCTCCCAGTTGTCCATCAGCTCATCGAAGGCAATGCCAGATTCCTCAGCCAGCAGGTCGAAGGCATCCACGCACTGCATTTCGACCTCGACGACCACGCCGAGTGCGCCCACGCTGACCACCACGAGACGAAGGAGTTCTGGGTCCTCGTCGATGGAATAGGTGCGGACGTTGCCGTCGGCGTCGATGAGCGTCAGGCCCGTGACCGTCCCCGCAAAGCCGGTGTAGTTGATGCCGGTGCCGTGGGTCGAGGTGGAGATCGCGCCCGCCAGCGATTGCGGGTCCACATCGCCTTGATTCGCCAGGGCAAGCCCGAATGGGCGCAGCAGTTTGGGCACGTCTCGCAGGCGAGTACCCGCCAGGAAGCGGACGCGCTTGCGCTGCTTATCGACGCTCACCAGCCCACTCACATGGTCGAGGTTGAGCATCGTCTCCTCCCCCGCCGCGATGGGGGTGAAGGAGTGGCCGGCGCCCACCGCACGCACGCTGCGGGAGCGGCTAATAATTCCGGGGATCTCGTCTATACGGGATGGCTGTACAAACTCCTGCGGTTTCGTGGTGACCGATCCTGCCCAATTGCTAAATGTGGTTGTCATCGGAGTGTCCATCCTTGTCCTCTATAGGTGTCCCATACATCAACGCCGTCGTGCCCGACGGCGAGGAGGCGGTCGACGTTTTCCGTCATTTCGCCGGCCTTGGCGTGGCGGAACCACACCAGGTCCTCAACGCTCAGGTCAGCCCCGCGCAGCGGAGTCTGCACCTCACCGGCGCCCTCCGTGCTGGAGTAGCTAAGGCCCGCCGGCCACACCGGTACGGGGACGCGATCCTTCGCGGGAGGGCCGGAGGCGATCCAGCCGCCGGAGTTGACCGTGGCCCAGCCCGGCGCGGGCACACGGGATACTTGGCAGACGAAGAACGCGGCCGCCTTGTGGTTAATGCCAGTGAAATCATCGAAGATCGCTGGCGTATAAAAACCGGAGCCAGCGGCCAGCTCGGTCAAGGTTCCCTCGGCCGCGGATTCCTGGAGGCTGCCCGTGCCACCGCCGTTGACGAATTCGATGTCCGCCACGTCCCGCGCGGCCGCTACGCAGGCTCGGCGCCGCGGGGCGAGGTCTGTCATGGATTTGGTGCGCAGCCAGCGCTTGACCGCTCCTACCGGACCTGGCAGGCCATCCGCTACGGACGCCACCTGCCCCTCATAGGCCATGAGCCCCACCAACCGGTGACCGCGCCGAAGAATTTCACGCGCCAGCGCTGAGACCTGTTCCGGAGTGCGCACGGGCGAGCGCCGCGGGCCGATGACCGCACCCGGCAAATGGAGGGTGCAGTCAATATCGATGGCCACGCGTACAGAACCCTCGAGCAGGCTCAACAGCTCCACGCTATCCACCATGACGGTGATGGATTCGCGCGCCGTGTCATCTGCGGCGAGCTCACGCAGGGCTTGACGGTTAACGCTCGGGTAGGCCACTACGATGTCGCGGAAACCCTCCCCGACCAGATGCAGCGCCTCCGGTACGGAATACGCGAGGATGCCTCGGTAGCCCTCATGCTCGAGGGCACGGCGTAGTGCCGCCACGCTGCGTATTGACTTCGAGGCCACGCGGATGGGCAGTCCCCCGGCGCGGGTGGGCATCTGTGCAGCGTTGTAGTCGAATGCATCGAGGTCGATAACGCCGACGGGCGCTGAGCTTTCACCGGACCTGACGAGCGGCTCAACGGCCGAACGCACCTGGGCCTGTGGAGTGGTCGCGAGGATTGGCATAGCGTCATCCTAACCACAACTAGTTTAGTTTGTGAGACAAATCTCGAAAAACTCATAGCGGCATCCCATATTTTTGGGACAATAGACCGCATGAAAACCTTCACTCAGACACGCCTGCCCCAGCGAGTGCACAATTTCTTGGATACGGACCCCGCCCGCGATGTTCGCGGCACGGGTGAGCAGAACCAAGCTCACGCGCCGTTTAGCGGTGACAAGCTCTTTAGCTTCCCCGTCGCCACCGCCGGGGACGTCGAGAAGGCAGTCACCTATGCACGCACCGGCGTCGGGCAAGGTGACCGCGCCGCTATCCTGCTGCGCCTGCACGACCTCGTTCACGAGAACGAGGAGCTCATCCTCGACCTGATCCAAGCCGAAAACGGCAAGTCCCGCTCCCACGCCTATGACGAGCTGATGGATCTGTATAACTGTGCTCGGTTCTATGCCGTCAACATCCGCAAAGCTTTCGGAAACGACCGCCACCCCGGCGCGCTTCCCGTGCTGACCAAGACACGCACGCAGTACTACCCACTCGGCGTGGTGGGGCTCATCTCCCCGTGGAATTACCCACTGTCCTTGGGCGTGGGCGACGTCCTGGCAGCACTCTCCGCCGGCAATGCCGTGGTACACAAGCCGGACTCCCAGACCACGTTGACGGCAATTCTGCTGCGACGCCTAGCCATTGAGGCGGGCCTTCCGGAGGCCGCCTGGCAGCTGGTTCCCGGCCTGGGTGCCGAGGTGGGTGACGCCCTGGTTCCTCTGGTGGATGGGCTCTCCTTTACCGGTTCCACCCAGGCTGGCAAGTCGATTGCCACCCAGGCCGCGGGGCGCCTCATCCCCACCATGCTGGAGTTGGGCGGCAAGAACCCGATGCTCGTGCTTGACGACGCCCCCCTTAAACCCACCGCCCAAGGTGCCGTACGCACCGCCTTCTCCTCCTCCGGGCAGCTGTGCATGTCCGCCGAGCGCGCCTATGTCCACGAGAGCGTCTTTGAGGAGTTCCTCGCAGAACTCAAGAACGCCCTGGACCAGCAAGTGCTCGGGGCAGCATTCTCCGATGCTGCCACCATCGGCTCGCTGACCTCGCAGCGCCAGCTCGATGCAGTAGTTTCCCACGTCGAGGACGCCCTGTCCAAGGGCGCCACCGTGGTATATGGCGGAAAGGCTCGGCCGGATCTTGGGCCCTTCTTCTATGAGCCCACCGTGCTCACCGGCGTGACCCCAAAGATGGATCTCTATGCCACCGAGACTTTCGGCCCAGTGTTGGCGGTATACCCGGTGAGCTCCGATGCCGAGGCCATCCAGCGCGCCAATGACACCACCTACGGTCTTTCTGCCTCAGTATGGTCCGGAAATTCCCGCCGCGCGTGGAAGGTTGCCTCCCAGCTAGAGGCCGGCATGGTCAACATCAACGAAGGCTTCGCCGCCGCCTACGGTTCTATCGCCGCGCCAGGTGGAGGCGTCAAGGAATCTGGCCTGAACCACCGCCACGGTATTACCGGCATGCGCCTGTGGGCCAACGAGCGCACCGTGGCCGAGCAGCGCCTGCACCCGCTTGCGCCGTCGGAGTACGTCTCACCGGAACGCTTCCGCCAGCTGGTTTCGACGGGCATGCAGCTGATGAAGACCTTCCGGCTCTAATGTAGACAGCCATGAAGGAACTTAACCGCGACGAACTTCTAGCCCGCCGGCTCATTGCTCAAGGCCTCGCCCCATCGGCCGCGAGATCACAGCTCTCCTCGGCGCAGGACGTCGCTGAGCATCTCCTCGCTCTGCAGGGGCAGACCTACGATGCCGGCATCACAGCACTAGCCCTTCGCGCCGGCTGCACTGATCAAGAGGTGCTCGGTGAAGTTGGACACTATCGCGTGGTGCGCTGTTGGCCACAGCGCGGCACGCTGCACTTCATGCCGGCTGCCGACGTCCGCTGGATGTCCCGCTTGCTCTATCCGCGCGTGGCCTCCAGCCAGAAATCCCGGCGACCGAGCTTGGGGCTCAGCGAAGACATGGTGGCAGCAGCTTCGGAAGCACTACATGGCGCAGCCACCGAGCCTCTCACTCGCACGGAGGTCTACGAGATTTTCGCTGAGGTTGGAGTGGACCCCACAGAAGGCAGGGGCTCCCACCTACTCCGCGCATTCGGCGGTGCCGGTGACTTGGTACAGGGCCCAAAAGCTGGCAACCAAGAGACCTTCCTCCATGTCGATGCGCTACCTACCGTCCAGCGTGAACCGGACCAACCGCTCTCAGAGCTAGCCCAGCGCTATGTCGAAGGCCACGGCCCCGTATCCGTAGCCGACCTCCAAACATGGTCCAAGCTCAGCAAATCCCAGGCTGCCAAGGCTCTTGCGAGCACGGAGGCCACGACCGTTAGCCATGATGGGCAGACACTGTGGATGGCGGGCTGGCAGGAGGATGTCACCGCGAGCGAAATCGACGGTGCCTTAAAAATCCGGCTCGAACTCCCCGCCTTCGACGAATACCTGCTGGGCTATGCCAACAAGGATTGGATCGTGCCCGATGAGATCCGAGCAAACGTCCTCACTCGAAATGGCCTCAGTTGGCCGTGGGTCATGGAAGGCGGGCGCGGCGTAGCCAGCCTACGGCATCCGTAGGATGCGGCGATGAACCGTTCCTTCGGGCTCGACATGGATAAACACTTCCGCACCGGGAAAAAGCTCATCGATGGCGTCTTCGATGCGGTCGGCGATTGTGTGCGAGTGCAGCACCGTCCACTCGCCGGGAACATCCATGGTGAGGTAAACAAGGCGCTGGCGCCCTGCCGCGACCGTGCGGCGTGAGGTAAAGGAAACATCGTGACGGCCCTCCAGCTCATTGAGCAGAGCATCCAGCCTGGCGTGTTCCTCTTTGGGCAGGGACTCCGACAACAAAGAGCTCAAGGATTCCTTGAGCAGCTTATCCCCAGTCCACAAGATATTAATGCCCACTGCCAGCGCAATGACGGGATCCAACCACAGCCAGCCAGTCAGTGCGACCGCACCAATGCCGAGGAGGACGCCGACGGACGTCCAGACGTCGGTAAGCAAGTGCTTTCCGTCCGCCTGCAAGGTAGCTGAGCGGTGTTGCTTGCCTGCACGCACAAGCAGGAGGCCCACGCCCAAGTTCAGCAAAGAGGCGATGAGTGACAGTAAGAGGCCGAGCCCAGGTTGCTCCAGCGGCTGCGGAGCCAGAAATCGGCGGATGGCCGTGTAGATAATCATCGCGGCGGCCACGAAAATCATCGCGCCCTCTACCAACGCGGAAACATACTCGGCCTTGCCGTGGCCGAACTGGTGGTTTGCATCTGCCGGCTTCGCCGCAATTTTGATAGCCACAAACCCCACGACGGCGGCTACGAGGTTCACGCCGGATTCGAGGGCGTCGGAAAGAAAGCCCACCGATCCCGTTGCCGCAGCAGCGACGACTTTGAGCGCGATCGTGGCCACTGCGGTGGCGATGGAGAGCTTCATGAAGCGTTCGAGCAGCAGTTGCTCGGTTGGAAGAGACATGTGTGTCCTTCTATATGTCCTTCGCTGAGGAAAATTTCTATTTACCGTGAGTCAGGCTACCAAAGGCGAGTGTGCACGTACTGTTCACGCATTGTTTACCGCGTGTGGTCGTAAAGTACATAAACCGTCGTTAGTTTGTACTTCATGTCCAAAGACATATCTCCCCCAGTTCTCCTCTTCGATTTCGACGGCACCGTTAGCCTGGGCCACGGGCCCGTGCTGGCCTATGCCCGCCACATCGGGGAGGCAACCGGAAACCACTCCATCCCCCACACCGCCGAGCACATGCTCTCAACGAACGACGCCTCCCTAGTGCACTATCGCGACGGCTACGACCTCGTCCGCAGCCTCGCCGCGGATTGCGATGTCCCGGAGGACTCCTGCCAACAGGCCTACATGGCCTCCCGACTAAACCTTGCGGACACCGGAATCAAAGCGCCCGAAGGCCTCGCCGAGTTTCTAGGCTCGTATCCCGGCCGCGCGGTTCTCGCCACCAACTCCCCCGAAACTGGCCTCGCAGAGGCGCTAAAGGTTTTGGGGCTGAGCAACTCCTTCGACGCCATCTACACGAGGGTGGGCAAGCCCGACGGCTTGACTCGAATCCTCGAATCTGATTCCCCCGATAGCCCCATCATCGCTTTCGGCGATATCTGGGATTTCGATCTCGCTCCCGTGGCTGCCCGTGGCGGGCGCACCGTTTTATTGGAAACACCGTTCGCCACCCCCGCAGACGCCAACCCCACGTGGCGCGCTCAGCGCGTCACCGACATCTTTTCTGAACTATCTTCCGCCTTCTAGCACTCCCCCCCCTCGACACAGAAAGACATTCTCATGCGCCGTTTCACCGCCCTCGCTGCCTCCGCCCTTGCACTGTCGCTCTCCCTGACCGCTTGCTCCTCTGATTCCTCCTCAACCGATGACTCGAACTCCCCCGACAAGCTCACCCTCGCGCTCATCCCAAACGAGAAGGTCAACGATCTCGTCACCACCGCAAAGCCGCTGACTGACTACCTTTCCGAGGAGCTCGGCATCGAGGTCGAGGGGGTCGTGACCAAGGACTACCAGGCCGCCGTCGAGGCCATCGGCTCCGGCCAGGCAGATATCGCCATCGCCTCCGCCGCGCAGCTGGCCTCCGCCGAAGACATGTACGGCGCTCACGCCGTGCTGCAGGACGAGCGCTTCGGCGCGGATTCCTACGCCGGCCAGTTCGTCACCAACAACCCCGACAAGTACTGCGAGGACGAGCCGGTGGCCTCCACCTATGCTGCCAGCGGTGCCGACTACCTGTACTGCAACGGCACCGCCACCCCGGAGGAGAACAAGGGCCAGGGTCCGAAGGGCCTCGAGGCGCTCAAGAAGATCGATGGGGAGACCACCGTCGCCATGCTGGGTGCTACCTCCCCCGCCGGATACCAGCTGCCGGTCATGGCCATGGAATCCCAGGGCATCGACGTCGACAGCCTCAAGAAGGTGCCAGTGACCTCCAACGATGCCTCCATCATGGCGGTCTACAACGGCGATGCCGAGGTGGGCTTCAGCTTCTGGGATGCGCGCTCCACCATCGACGCATCGGAGGCGCCAGATCTGGCTGAGAAGCTCGTGGTCTTCGGCTACACCGACATGTACCCCAACGGTGGCGTCGTGATTTCTGATGAGGTGCCGGAGGATCTGCGCGGCCAGATCACCGACCTCATGGACGGCTTCTCCGAGGTTGACCCGGACACCATGTCCGCCATCTTCGACATCACCGACTGGGTTCCCGCCAAGCAGGAATCCATCGATATGGCGCGCAAGGTCAACGAGCGCTTCGCCCAGTAGCCTGACGCCCCTACTCAGAAAGGCTTCACCCATGACGGAGGAGAAAGCGTGGGGAATCCGCTTCGAGAATGTCTCGGTGCGCTACCCCAACGGAACGCTGGCGCTTGACGATGTCTCCGTGGACATCGCTCCCGGCGAATTCGTCGCCATCGTCGGCCTGTCCGGCTCTGGCAAATCCACGTTCATCCGCAGCATCAACGGCCTCGTGCAACCGACATCCGGCAAGATTTTCGTCGGCGACCACGAGATTTCCGCAGCGAAAGGAGCACAGCTGCGGAAGCTACGCGGCCGCATCGGCATGATCTTCCAAGAGTTCAACCTAGCCGACCGCGCGAGCGTCTTCTCCAATGTCCTCGTCGGGCGCTTTTCTCACAATCCCAGCTGGCGCACCCTGTTGGGAATCTCTACCGCCGAGGACAAAGCAATCATCGCCGAGGCCCTCGACTCCGTAGGGATCCTCGACAAGGCGTGGAATAAGGCCGGCGCCTTGTCGGGCGGCCAGAAGCAGCGCGTGGCCATCGCCCGCGCCCTGTCCCAGAAGCCGGCGATCATGCTGGCCGATGAACCCGTCGCCTCCCTCGACCCGCCCACTGCCCACTCCGTGATGAAGGATCTGCGCCGCATCAATACCGAGCGGGACCTGACCACCCTGGTGAACTTGCACCTGGTGGATCTGGCGCAAGACTACGCCACGCGCATCATCGGCATTCGCCACGGCAAGATAGTTTTCGATGGGCCCGCCGCAGGCTCCACCGTGGAGGATTTCGAAGCCATCTACGGCCGCCGCATCCGCGAGGAAGACCAGCTGGGAAGTCAGGAGAGCCGGGCATGACGGCGGTACTTCCCCCACGGCAGCGCAACTGGCCCGGCATCCTTGGCGGGCTGGCTGCTTTTCTCGCGCTCACCATCGCCACCTGCGTCCCCGCCTGGGGCGGAATCGAGATCGACTTTGGGCAGATCGCTCGCAACTGGCGCAACGGCGCCGACCGCTTGGCCCTGATGTTCAGCCCCGACTGGTCCATCCTCCCGCGCACGTGGGAGCCGATGCTTGAAACCCTCGCCATGGCTGTCGTCGGTGCCGCCATCTCCGCGGTCATCGCTCTGCCCTTATCCCTGTGGGCGGCGCGGCCCACCAACCCATCGACACCGTGGCGCTCGCTAGTGCGCGGCATCGTCAACGTTGTCCGCGCGGTGCCCGACTTGGTCTACGCCACCATCCTCGTGGCCATGCTCGGAGTCGGTGCCCTGCCCGGCATCATCACGCTGGTGCTTTTCGACGTCGGCATCGTGGTCAAGCTCGTCTCCGAAGCCATCGACTCCGCGGATGATTCTTACATGGAGGCCGGCCGGGCCGCCGGCGGCACGCAAACCCAGATCAACCGGGTTACTGCCCTGCCGCAGACCTGGCCGGTATTTGCCAGCCAGGTGATCTACTCCCTCGAGCTCAACGTCCGCATCTCCGCGGTCCTCGGCCTCGTGGGCGCTGGTGGCATTGGCCTGCTGATCGACGAAGTCCGTGGCTTCTACCGCTATGACGCGCTCTCCGCCATCGTGCTCGAGCTGCTCGTCGTGGTCATCGCCCTAGAGATCGTGTCCGTCAACCTGCGAAAGAGGCTGCGATGAGCACTGCACATGTACTTCCCTCCCGCTCCCGCAGCTGGGGAGTCTTCGCTGCGTGGGCCGGATTCCTTATTATTTTGGCGCTGTCCTTTGGCTACATTCGCGTTGATCTGACGGCTCTTAAAGATTTGCCCTCGAACATCTGGCACTACCTCGTGCTCATGTTCTCCAACCCGGACTGGTCCAAGCTGGGTGAGGCCCTCCTGCAGACCTGGCGCTCCGTGGCCATGGCCTGGATCGGCGCGCTGCTCGGCGTGTTCCTCTCCACCATCCTCGGTGTCCTAGCTGCCAATACGGTCTCCCCGGGGTGGGTATGCCTACCACTGCGCGCGCTGTTTGCCATCATCCGCGCGGTACCGGAGATCATCATCGCCATCATTATCCTCACCGTCACCGGGTTAACCCCGTTTACGGGCGCGCTAGCTCTAGCCATCGGCGGCATCGGCACGCATGCGAAGTGGACCTATGAGGCCATTGAAACCGCGCCGACTGGCCCAGCCGAAGCGGTCAAGGCAGCCGGCGGCAGCCTGGCAGAAATGGTACGCTGGGGAACCTGGCCCATTGTCCAACCCGAGCTGGCTTCGCTCGCGCTCTACCGTTTTGAGATCAACGTGCGCACCTCCGCGGTCCTCGGCCTCATCGGCGTGGGTGGCATCGGTGACATGCTCACCGGCTATACGCAGTACCGCCAGTGGGACGTCGTCGGCGTCCTGCTCATCGTGGTCATCGTCATCACCATGTCCATCGACGCCATCTCCGGCGCTATCCGCCGCCGCATCGTGGCCGCCAAATTCACCTGATAGTTGCCCCTATGACTGATTCCGCCCCACTCTCCGCGCACATCACCACGCGCATGCCGAGCCTGCAGCCCATCGAACAACGCGTGGCCCAGGCAATCCTCGAAGACATGGACTTCGTCCTGCACGCCACTGCGGACCAGCTGGCAGCCAAGGTAGGCACGTCCCGTACCTCCGTCATCCGCACCGCGAAAGCGCTGGGCTACGACGGGTACCAGCAGTTGCGTGTGGCGCTCACGCAGGAGATTGCGCAGCGCCCCACCCCGCCGGCGGGTGCCGATTCCACCCACGTCGGCCGCATGAGTGCCGAGATTGCCTCCTTCAGCAACTACCTGCATGGGCTTACTGCCCTGCTCAACGAGGATGAGCTAGCCGCGACAGTGGAGGCAGTAGCACAGGCCAAGCGGGTTCTCCTCGTGGGCAATGGCCTCTCTGCTCCCTTGGCGCAGACCATGGCGCTGCGCCTCACAAGCATCGGGCGCCCCGCCGAGTTCGTGGCGGAGGCCATGGGCCAGCACATCGCGGCGACGCAACTAGACGCAGAGTGCGTGTGCCTCGTCGTTTCCGGTTCAGGGTCGACCACGCTCACGCTCAAAGCCGCGACCGCATCCTTCGAGGCGGGCGCGAAGCTCATCGCGCTGACTTCGTTTACCTCCTCGCCCTTGGCGGAGCTCGCCTCCTACACGCTGGTCATCCCCTCCCCGGATGGGACATTTCGTGCAGAGCTGCAGGATGCCTCGCGCGTTGCTTTTCTGCTGGTGCTTGAAGCACTCGTGACGCTGGTGGATTCCCACCTCGATGATTCCGCGGCACGGCGCACGGTGCTCTCCGTGCTCCATTCGGCGATGGAAGATTAATTTCCCAGGTAGGCGTAGGCCGCGGCGATGAGCGCCTGCGTCGCGGTGCTGAGCGTCGGCTGCAACTCCGGAGCAAAACGCGGGTTGTGGTTAGGAATGGACGCGCCATCAGTACGCCCGCCAAAACCCCAGAAGCAATACGGAGTACCAAAGGCATCGGGGATCCTCGAGAAATCCTCCGATGCGGTCCACGGTTCCATGTCGAGGACGTTGTCGCTTCCGAGGACGTCGACAAGCTGCGCGCGCACCTTGTTCGTGACTTCCTCATCGTTGACAGTGAGCGGGTAATTATCGCTTTCGGTGATCTCCGGCTCACGTGGGGACATCGCTGCCTGGCACTCGGCGTTGACGATCCGGTGGATGGCCTCAACGATTTGCTCTCGAATCTCCTCGCTATAGGCGCGGACATTGATGCGCAGGGTGGCCGAATCCGGGATGATATTGGCCTTCGACCCCGCTTGCAGCGCGCCGACGGTCAGTACGGCGAACTGGTGAGGATCGACTTCGCGGGACACGACGGTCTGCAGCCGCAACACGATGGAGCTGGCCAAGACGACTGGATCGACGCTGAGGTGTGGCATCGAACCATGGGAACCGTGGCCATAGACGGTGACCGTGAGTGAGGTCGCTGTCGACAAGACCGGGCCGGGCGCAATCAGTACGGTGCCGGCCGGGGCGTTTTTATCAATAAAGATGTGTTGGCCAAAGGACACATCAGGCATGGGGACTTTATCGGTGAGGCCCGCGTCCACCATGGATTGCGCGCCCTCAGCGGTTTCCTCGCCCGGTTGAAAGAGCGCGATGAACGTGCCGGACCACGCGTCAGTGGCCTTCGCCATCACTTCCGTGGCGCCGAGCAAGGCGGTCACGTGGGTGTCGTGGCCGCAGGCGTGCATAACCTCGCCCGTGGCCGAGTAGTCCAAGCCAGTGTCTTCAGTGACCGGCAGGCCGTCGAAGTCAGCGCGCTCTAAGACCGTCGAACCCTCACCGTTGCGGAGGATGCCGACGACTCCCCCGCCGAGTTCAAGCACTTCAACCCCTGGAAACTCCCGGAGCTTGCCCGCGATGACGCCGCGGGTGCGCTCCTCTTCCATGCTGAGCTCAGGATGCTGGTGAAGGTCCTTGTACAGGGCTTCTTGCCACTGCGTGGCATGTGCTGCTCGGTCCAGGATGTGGGCGATACTCATGCCCACAGCCTACGCGCTATGAGCGCACGAGCTAGCCGCCGATCTTGAAATCGCAGACGTCGCCATCCTGCATGATGTATTCCTTACCCTCCTGGCGCACCTTGCCAGCGTTGCGGGCTTCCGCCATGGAGCCAGCAGCGTCTAGGTCGTCGAAGGAAACGATTTCTGCCTTGATGAACTTCTTCTCAAAGTCGGTGTGGATAACGCCAGCAGCCTGCGGTGCCGCAGAGCCCTGCCTGATGGTCCACGCGCGGGCTTCCTTCGGGCCAGCGGTCAGGTAGGTCTGCAGGCCGAGGGTGGCGAAGCCGGCCTTGGCCAACGTCGCCAAGCCTGGCTCTTCCTGGCCGACAGACTCCAGCAATTCCAGAGCCTCTGCCTCGTCGAGCTCAAGGAGCTCGGTTTCAGTCTGGGCATCGAGGAAGACGCACTCCGCCGGGGCGACAAGCTGGCGCAGCTCCTCCTTCTTGGCCTCATCGGTGAGGACGGCCTCGTCCGAGTTGAAGACATAAAGGAAAGGCTTCGCGGTCATGAGGTGCAGCTCGCGCAGCAAAGACAAATCAATCTCATTGTTCTTGGACGCCGCGAAGAGGGTACGGTCATCCTCCAAGATGGCCTGGGCCTTCTTGGTCTCCTCCACGGTTTCTGCCAGATCCTTGTTCTTGCGCGCTTCCTTTTCCAAGCGCGGCAAAGCCTTCTCGATGGTCTGGAGGTCCGCAAGGATGAGCTCGGTGTTGATGACCGAAATATCGTGCGCCGGGTTAACCTCGCCGTCGACGTGGATAACGTTCTCATCAGCGAAGGCACGCACCACCTGGCAGATGGCATCGGCTTCACGGATGTTGGCAAGGAAGGCGTTGCCCATTCCCTCACCCTTGGAAGCGCCCTCGACAATGCCGGCGATGTCCACGAAGGACACGGTGGCCGGAAGGATGCGCTCGGAGCTGAAGATTTCCGCGAGGCGGTTCAGGCGGGAATCGGGAAGCTCCACTAGTCCGACATTGGGCTCGATGGTGGCAAACGGATAGTTCGCTGCCAAGATATCGGAACGGGTCAGGGCATTAAACAAAGTGGACTTGCCCACATTGGGCAGGCCGACGATTCCAAGTGTAAGACTCACGGGGCCAATCCTAACGCACCCCGGATCTTTTAAGGCAAGATGGTGGGGTGAGTTCTGATCAGCCATCCCCCAATGCATCCTCGCCTGAGCTCGCCGCCGCTGAGGCAGCGCTTGGCGGACGCTTCGATGATTCCGTCGACGCCGCTTCGCTGAACGCAGTCTCGCCGCACCCGCCAGGCAACCAAGTGGATCGCTCCGTGGTGGTCGGCGAGGTCATCAAGTCCGCATCGCTGTGGGCACTGCGCCTGACCATTATTGGGCTATTCCTCTATGCCTCATTCCGCATGTTGGGCAACTTCTGGCGTGGCATTTTGCCGGTTCTCATTGCTCTCATCATCTGCACTGTGCTTGCCCCTGTTGCGAGCGCCATGCGGCGCAAGGGGTTGCCGTCGGCCCTGGCTGCGGCGGTAACCATCCTCGTGTCCTTTACCGCGGTGGGCTCGCTTTTCATGTTCATTGCTCCGGACTTTGCGCGGCAATCCCAAACGCTGTACCTGCAAACTGCGGAAGGCATTCAGCGCCTGCAGCTATGGGCACAAGGGCCGCCGCTCAACCTCGATCCGGATGAGATCGGCCAATACATCGATGAGATCGCCCTGTGGCTGCAGCGCCAGGCCGGCTCTATTGCGGGTTCCGTGTTCACGGGAATTGGCACGGCGACCTCCATCGTGGTCACGCTCTTCATCATCGTGGTGCTGACCTTCTTCTTCCTTAAAGATGGCCACAACTTCCTCCCCTGGTTGCGCCAGGCCACGGGCCGCCGGACCGGCTGGCACCTCACCGAGTTGCTCACCCGTGTGTGGACCACGCTGGGCGGTTTCGTGCGGGCGCAGGCGGTGGTCTCGCTTGTCGACGCCATCTTCATCGGCCTCGGCCTCGCACTCATCGGGGTGCCTTTGGCCATGGCGCTGGCCATCATCACCTTCATCGCCGGCTTTATCCCCTTTGTGGGCGCGATTGTAGCTGGTGCGCTATCCGTGACCATCGCGCTGGTCTCCTTGGGCTTTACCAAAGCACTGCTCGTTCTTGGCTTGGTCCTTTTAGTTCAGCAGCTTGAGGGCAACGTACTCTCCCCGTGGCTGCAATCGAAGGCCATGAACCTGCACCCGGTCATCGTGTTGATTTCTGTGACTGTAGGTTCCGCGCTCTTCGGCCTCGTCGGCGGCTTCCTCGCCGTTCCGGCGGCGGCGACCATCGCGGTGGTCTACCGCTACTTCCAAGACATGATGATGCTCCAATCCGGCGAGAGGACCGCCGAAGACTTGGAATTCTCAACGGTCGCCGGTTTCCTCATCGGGCGCTACACACAGCAGCAGGGCGACCGGAAGCGCGAGCAGTGGCTGTCCATCCCGGACCACGCCGCACCCGAAGGCGCTGCGGAAGATGTAGCCCACGACGGCACAAGCCCGCTGGACCAAAAGATCGATGTCGACGTTGACGCAGACTTCAGTGAGCGCGATAGCGGCGCCCGAGCGGGAATTAAGCGAGCGATTGGCGCTCTCGAACAGATTTTGCAATCAAAAGACAAGAGCTAAGCCTCCGTGTCCGGGGAGCGTGCCATGATGACAGGCATGACGTCTTCCCTTCCCGTAGTGCTCTTATTCCTCGGCCTCATCATCGGGGCCGCTCTGGGCTGGCTGGCCCGCGCCTATTCCGCACAGTCCGCCCAGCCATCAGAGGAACACCGTGCACTTCAAGAGTCTCAACGCCGCCAAGCAGAACTCGCCCCTCTAGAGAAGGCCATGGACCGTTTGGGCCTCCAGCTCCAAGAAATCGAGGAGGATCGGGCGACATCGCTCGCAGCACTCAGCAGCCAAGTACAAGCGGTGACCCGCACGTCGACACGCCTGTCTGACCGCACGGACAAGCTGGTCGGCGCACTGCGTTCCCCGAATGTTCGGGGACGCTGGGGCGAAGTGCAGCTCGAGCGCGTCGTCGAGCTCGGCGGTATGCGCAAACACGTGGATTTTGATTCACAGGTGAACGCCCGCATCAATGGCTCGCTCGTCCGCCCCGATCTTGTCGTTCACTTGGCCGGCGGGCGCAGCATTATCGTGGACGCCAAGGTACCGCTCAGCGCCTACCTCGATGCGATGGAGACTGAAGACCCGGAGGAGCGGGCTGGATACCTACGCCGCCATGCGCACCTCATGCGTTCCCACGTGCAGGCACTGGCGTCGAAGGACTATATCGAGGCCTTCTCCCCCACACCACAATTTGTGATCCTCTTTGTCCCCGCTGACACCTTCGTGGACGCGGCCTTGTCTATCGACGCTGAATTGCTCGAGTTCGCCTTCGAGCGCAACATCGTCATCGCTACCCCGAGCACCCTTTTCGCACTCTTACGTACCGTTGCGGTGAGCTGGCAGCACGAAGAGATCGAGGATAAAGCCCGCGAGGTCCAGCGCCTGGGCCGCGAGCTGTACACCCGGCTCAACACTCTTAATGAGCACTACGACAAGGTGGGCCGCGGGCTGGAGCGCGCGGTGGAGGCCTATAACGCAAGCCTGGCTAGTTTGGATTCGCGCGTTTCGGTCACTGCACGGCGGCTCAAAGAATTGGACGTCCCCGCCCGCGTCGACCGCCTGCCCGTGGAGCCGCGCCGTGTCGGTTCTTGGCCGCGGCGCGCCCAGAATGAATAACGGTTTGGCCAACATTCCCGGTAAGCTCTCTGGGCGTGTCAGTTGCCAAAAATCGTCGCCGCCCTCCCCGCCGCGGGATGCCGCTTACCCGAGCGCTTCTCCTCGCGCTCGTCGTAACGCTCGTGGCTTTGACGGTCTCAGGAGTGCTTGGCAGCGTGGGGCTGCCGTTCGCCCTGATTTTTGGACTGGGATCGCTCGCCGTCACCTGGCTGGTGGAAACCCGCGGGCTCTACATGCTGGTAATTTCATTGCCCCTGCTCTACGCGCTGGGAACCGTGGGCGGTGGCTTCATCAGTTCCACGTCAGCCTTGCCAGAAGGCGCGTCGCCGTTTTCTAAGACCGCGCTTCTCACCACGGCCTTCCCGCTGCTGCAGCACTTCCCCGTACTTATTGTCACAGTAATTGCCTGCGCGCTACTCGCAGTCCTGCGACTGTGGCGCAGCGACAATCGCGCGAAGAGCCGTGAGGCCAAAGCCCAGGAAAAGCGCCGCACCGACGCAGCTTCCGACCTTCGAAACCGCTCCGAGCGTCTTTCCGTAGCCGAGCTCCTTGCTCGTGAAGCCACAGGCTCCGGCCGAGTCCGGGAGCGCGACCGCGAAGAACGCCGCCGTATTCAGGCCGAGGAGCGCGAACAGCGCAAACAAGCCTCCCCCGACGCAGACGAGCGGGAGGATTTCCGCCGTGCCGCCGCTGAATCGGCAGAGAATGCGCGGCGCGCACGGGAGCACTCCCAGCGGTCCTCCCAGCCGCTGGAAGAGAATCTCTACGACGAGGATTAACGCGCGGTGCGTGCCGGACGCAGATCGCGCGGCAAGGAGAACGTGATGGTCTCCGTGGAAGTCGTCACCTGCTCAACGTCGTGGTAGCCACGCTCGTCCAGGAATTCCAGTACCTCACGGACCAGCAGTTCAGGCACGGATGCGCCACACGTCACGCCGACGGTGTTCACGCCCTCCAGCCAAGCTTCTTCGATCTCCGAAGCGAAGTCTACGAGGTGCGAGGCCTTAGAGCCTGCTTCTAGGGCTACCTCGACGAGACGCTTGGAGTTGGAGGAATTCTGGGACCCGACGACGATCATGAGATCACACTTCGGGGCAATGGCCTTCACCGATTCCTGACGGTTCTGAGTGGCGTAGCAGATATCATCTGATGGCGGATTCTCCAGGTGTGGAAAGCGCTCACGCAGCTTATTGACGATCTGAATGGTTTCATCAACCGACAACGTGGTTTGCGACAACCAGATGAGTTTCTCATCGTGGAGGAAATCCGGCAGCTTGTCGACGCCGTCCAAGCCATCTACCAAGTGGGTAACCTCTGGGGCCTCACCGGCGGTGCCTTCGACCTCTTCGTGGCCCTCGTGGCCGACGAGCAAGATGTGATAGCCATCGCGCTCAAAGCGCTGTGCTTCCTTGTGCACCTTGGTCACCAGCGGGCACGTTGCGTCCAGCGTTAGCTGCTTGCGTTCCTCCGCTTCCTTGCGCACCGTCGGCGCAATGCCGTGTGCAGAAAATACAAGGTGAGCGCCTTCAGGGGCTTCGGAAGCCTCCTCCACAAAGATGACACCACGCTTAGCCAGGGATTCAACAACGAAGCGGTTGTGCACGATTTGCTTGCGCACGTAGATAGGGGCGCCGTATTTCTCCAACGCCTTTTCCACTGTCTCAACAGCACGGTCCACGCCGGCGCAATAGCCGCGGGGAGCCGCCAGGAGCACCTTCTTTGCAGTTTCAGTCATGGCTCCCAGAGTATCGAAAGTCGCGCGCATACTGTAGTTACAGCTTGCCAGGCTTGGCCGGTAGCACCAGATGTCCGGCACGCCTCTTACACTGGACGGAACATACCCGAGAGACTAGACCACTCAAGAGAAAGGACTGCGCGTGAACCAACCGGCCAATTCTGCGGAAACGCCGTGGCCCGTCGGCAAGGTCAATGACCAAGTCAAAGGCTGGATCGAGCGCCTCGGCTTCCTCTGGGTGGAGGGGCAGATCACCCAGCTGAACATGAAGCCAACATGGAAGCTCTCCTACATCACGTTGCGTGATGTCGAACAGGAAAAGTCAGTTCAGTTGACATGCAATACCTCGCTCATCCGCAATGCCCCCTCACCGCTCAAGGATGGCGACCGCGTCGTGGTCTACGGCAAGCCCGCCTTCTACGCCGGACGCGGAAGTTTTTCCCTGTGGGTCACGGAGATCCGCCACGTCGGTATTGGTGACCTTCTTGCTCGGGTAGAGATGCTGCGCCAGCGGCTGCGTCAGGAAGGCCTGTGCGACGCTTCCCGTAAGCTGCCGCTTCCCTATCTGCCGAAGAAGATTGGCCTCATCACCGGCCGCGGGTCCCATGCCGAGCGCGATGTGCTCTCCGTGGCGCAGGATCGTTGGCCAGCGGTTCAGTTCGAAGTCATTAACACTGCTGTCCAGGGAGCCACTGCCGTTACCCAGGTGATTGACGCGCTCCGGACTCTCGACGCGAACCCGGAAGTCGATGTCATCATCATCGCCCGCGGCGGTGGTTCGGTGGAAGATCTGCTTCCTTTCTCCGAGGAGGCGCTCCAGCGCGCTGTGGCAGACGCCCGCACCCCGGTTGTCTCCGCGATCGGACACGAACCGGACCACCCGGTGCTGGATGATGTCGCCGATTTGCGCGCCGCCACGCCCACCGATGCGGCCAAGCGCGTCGTTCCTTCCGCCGCTGAGGAGTATGCGCTGATCTCTGAAGCCCGCTCGCGCATGGCGGCAGCGCTGCGCGGCTGGGTGGACAGGGAACGCCGCGGCCTCGAGAGCATCCGCTCCCGCCCGGTCCTCGCCGATCCCATGGTGCCGATCAACGCGCGCCGCGAGGAACTTGAGCGCAACCTCGCGCTGATTCGCCGGGTAGTTACGCACCGGTTGGATCGCGAAAGTAACCAGGTAGCCTCGTTGCGTGCTCGCGTCTCAGCCTTGGGCCCCTCGGCCACACTTGAACGGGGCTACGCCATCGTTCAGGTGCTGCCTCGCGACGGTAGCGGACCAGAGGTTGTCACCAGCTATGCGCAGTCTCCCCCGGGATCGCAGCTGCGCATCCGCGTTGGCGATGGTTCGATTACCGCCGCCGCAATGGCCTCCCAGGCCGCAGATTAAAACGATTTATTAGAGCACAAGAGAAAAGGAATTGACCCCATGACTGACACAATTGGTGCCGGCCAACCCGGCCAGGACGCGTTCCCACCGGTAGAAGAACTGAGCTATGAACAAGCCCGCGATGAACTCATTGAGACCGTAAAGATCCTCGAGCTGGGCCAGATGGGCTTGGACGAGTCTCTTAAATACTGGGAGCGTGGCGAGGCCCTAGCAAAAGCTTGCGAGGCGCACCTCGACGGCGCATCGAAGCGCGTAGAGGAAGCCCTCCGCAAGAATACTGAGGGCACCGATAGCGCAGCCACCAATGCAGAAGCAGGAGAGGATTAAATGAAAATTTACGGCTACCCGGGAGATCGCGTCGATTTCGTCTCCAAGTCGGGCGGAGCGGGATCCATGGTCTTTGGGGATTCACGCCAGCTCGTCGAGGAGTTTTTCGGCCCGCCGCACACCGTGAGCGGAGAGGAAATCAGCTATTTCTCCGGCTCCATCGTCCTGCGTTTTAGCGCTGATAAACTCGTCGAAATTGCACTCTTCCCCGGCAAGTCCCAACACGAAAAGGTCGATGTCTACCTGGGCAAGACGCGCCTGAGTGGGCTCGACCCGGAGTCTCTCACCAGTGCCGCCGGCGATGCCGTCGAGGTGGAGTGGGATGAAACGCTGCAGAGCGTGACGTTCCGCTAACTATTTACTCGCTGACGACGCTGCCATCCTCAGCAATTTGGAGCGGCTCAGCTTCCGCGAAGGCGGTGAGGGCCGTCTCATAATCAGCGTCGGAGGCAGAGCCCGTAAGAACGAGGCGGGCATCGCCCAAGTCAGTAATCCACAGTGGACGCACATCTTTGTCGTCACTGCTCAGGATTTCCACGTCGTGGCCCGCCACCTCACGCCGCTCGGAGTTGCCACGATAGTTGGAGTCGTAGGCCGAGGGGACATCGCCAAGCGCCAACTGCGTCTGCGCCGATTCCACGTAGCCTTCCTCGGCGGTAAGCCAGCTCACCACGGCACCGGATTCGCCGCCCATCTCCTTACGCCGTGCGGCCGTAGGCTGCCAGCCCTCCGGCATGACGGGCTCCCTGATGACGGCCCCGGTGCCGCGCGCCTCCATTTCCAGAAACGTAGCGGCATCCACGTTCTGCACGGGCCCCGGCTTTTCCGGGTTGATCGAGCACAGTCCCGTTGCTCCAACCGCCAGGAACATCATGATGAGGATGACGCCCACCGTCAGGGTGATATCACGCGCGTCCTCAAAAATCTTAGGTTTATCTTCAGATGCCACCCGCCCAGTATGTCACGCCGCCTCCCGCGCTCGCGACAGCGACCTCCCACCTGCCCTTTTGGTGGCCAACTTGACTGAGACCCTCTTCTGGGGGAGGCATTCGGGCTTGGATACGAGGGAAAAGTGGAAGAATGGAATATGTATTCCGGGTTGTCCCCCACCCCGGGCCGAGCCACCTGAAAAGAAAGGGACTAATCACACATGTCTGATAACACGTCTTATATCCCCGATCGCAACCTAGCCATGGAGCTGGTGCGTGTCACTGAGGCAGCAGCACTCGCCTCGGGTCGCTGGGTTGGCCGTGGACAGAAGAATGAAGGTGACGGCGCCGCGGTGGATGCTATGCGCAAGCTCATCAACTCCGTAGAGATGAACGGCATCGTCGTCATCGGTGAGGGCGAAAAGGATGAAGCCCCCATGCTGTTCAACGGAGAAAAAGTCGGCACCGGCCAGGGTGCAGAGATGGACATCGCCGTCGACCCGGTTGACGGCACCCGTCTTATGGCAGAAGGCCGCCCGAACGCTATTTCCGTCATCGCTGCTGCTGAGCGCGGCACCATGTATGACCCATCCGCAGTGTTCTATATGAAGAAGATTGCTGTCGGCCCAGAGGCTGTTGGCTCAATCGATCTCAATGAGTCCGTGGAGTGGAACATCAAATCCGTGGCCAAGGCCAAGGGCATCAAGCCAGCTGACCTGACCGTCGTCGTACTCGACCGCCCGCGCCACGATGACCTTATCCGCCAGATCCGTGAGGCAGGCGCCAAGGTTCGCCTCATCATGGATGGTGACGTCGCCGGCGCCATCGCCACCTGCCAGGACACCAACTCCATCGATATGATGATGGGTATCGGTGGCACCCCAGAGGGCATCATCACCGCATGTGCCATGAAGTGTATGGGTGGTGAAATCCAAGGCAAGCTGTGGCCTAAAGATGAAGCAGAGGCAGAGAAGGCACGCAAGGCCGGACACGACCTTGATCGCGTCCTCACCACCAACGATCTGGTCTCTTCTGAAAACTGCTACTTCGCCGCAACCGGCGTTACCAATGGCGACATGCTCCGCGGCGTGTCCTACCGCCCCAACGGCGCCACGACCCGTTCTCTGGTCATGCGCTCCAAGTCCGGCACGATCCGCTACGTCGATTCCATCCATAAGCTGGCTAAGCTGCAGGAATACTCCGTGGTGGACTACACCAACCCCCACGATAAGGAAAGCTAATCCACTTTCCTGCGAAGAGTGCTACGGTGGCCATCAATGCCGTGCCACGGCACACATAAAGAACTCTACAATTCTCATCTCACAGAAAAGGTGACTTCATGACTGAATACCGCATCGAACACGACACTATGGGCGAAGTCAAGGTTCCGGTCGACGCCCTGTGGCGTGCCCAAACCCAGCGCGCTGTGGAAAACTTCCCCATTTCTGGCCGTGGCCTTGAAGCTGCCCAGATCCGCGCACTCGGTCTTCTCAAGGCCGCCTGCGCTCAGGTGAATAAGGATTCCGGCAAGCTGGATGCGGAGAAGGCCGACGCTATCATTGCGGCAGCCACCGAGATTGCAGAAGGCAAGCACAACGATGCCTTCCCGATCGATGTCTTCCAGACCGGCTCCGGTACCTCTTCCAACATGAACACGAACGAGGTCATCGCTTCCATCGCCCACAACAATGGCGTAGAGATTCACCCGAATGACCACGTGAACATGGGCCAGTCCTCCAACGACACCTTCCCCACCGCAACCCATGTTGCGGCGACCGAGGCTGCCGTCAACGACCTCATCCCGGGCCTCAAGGTCCTCCACGAATCCCTCGTGGCTAAGGCCAAGGAATTCGCCGACGTGGTCAAGTCCGGACGCACCCACCTGATGGACGCCACCCCGATCACCCTGGGCCAGGAGTTTGGCGGCTACGCTCGCCAGATCGAGCTCGGCATTGAGCGCATTGAGGCAACCTTGCCGCGCTTGGGCGAGCTGGCCATCGGCGGCACCGCAACCGGTACCGGCCTGAACACTTCCGCTGACTTCGGTGGCAAGGTTACCGAGGAGCTCAAGAAGCTCACCGGCGTCAAGGAGCTGTCTGAGGCTAAGAACCACTTTGAGGCCCAGGCCGCTCGCGACGCCTTGGTGGAATTCTCCGGCGCTATGCGCACCGTGGCTATCTCCCTCAACAAGATTGCCAACGACATCCGCCTCATGGGCTCCGGCCCGTTGACCGGTTTGTCCGAGATCCACTTGAAGGACCTGCAACCGGGCTCCTCCATCATGCCGGGCAAGGTCAACCCGGTTCTGTGTGAGGCCGCCACCATGGTCGCTGGCCAGGTTATCGGTAACGATGCAGCCGTTGCCTTCGGCGGCTCCAACGGCCACTTCGAGCTCAATGTCTACATCCCGATGATGGCTCGCAACGTTCTCGAGTCGGCCCGTCTGCTGGCCAACGTCTCCCGCGTTTTCGCTGAGAAGTGCGTTGACGGCATCGAGGCCAACGAGGAGCGCATGAAGAAGTTTGCGGAGTCCTCCACCTCCATCGTGACCCCGCTGAACTCCAAGATTGGCTACGAGAACGCAGCCAAGGCAGCTAAGCACGCACTGCACGAGAAGATCACTGTCCGCGAGGCAGTCATCGACCTCGGCTTCGTCGACGGAGAGAACCTCACTGAGGAGGAGCTCGATGAGCGCCTCAACGTTCTCACCATGACCAACCGCGACCGCGACAACTTCTAAGCTCGCTTTCGCGAACGCCGCCGCTCTCCTTCGGGAGGGCGGCCTTCGTCGTTTTCAACGCCCACGCTCAGCGTCATAGTAACCACCGTCATATTTTTAGATCTCCCTTTCAAAAATCACTCGAATTGCACTTGGTGCAAATTTGCACTGGGTGTACTGTTGCACTCTGTGCAAGAAGAAATGTCATTACGCGAGCAGAAGCGCCTCAAGACGCGCCTGCGAATCGAAGACGCCGCCACCCGTCTCGTGGATGAGCGTGGATTCGCCGACGTTACCGTCGAGGAAATCTGCGACGCAGCGGGGATTTCTCGGCGCACCTTTTTTAATTATTTTGATTCCAAAGACACTGCTGTGCTCGGTGCGCCGAGTCACGACTTCACAGAGGAACAGAAGAAGGCTTTCCTTAGCGCCCCTACGGATAGCGTTTTCAGGCTGGCGGTCGACCTAGTTAAAGGACACCTCGTTGGCCAGCATGTCAACGAGGTCATCGCTGAACGTCGCCGTCGGATCTCTGGGGACAGCGATGCCGCGGCGGCGGCACTCAGCCGTAAGCGGGCCAAGTCGAACGAGATCCTGGGGCTCATCACCGAGCGCCTTGACCAGGATCCCTCCTTGCGGCAGATGCCCGAGGTCACGGCTGAGACTGAGGCGATACTCATTGCCTTTGCTATCAGGGAAGCATTCTGGATAGCCACTGCGTCGCCAGATTTCAGCTGCGACATCCCCTTTGAGGCACGCTTCGAATCTGCGCTCACACTCATTAATAAATTTTCGAAAGGACTGACATGGTAGATACCGCGGCTAAGCCGGCCTCTCAGGCCGGCAGCGGCAAGCCGGATAACAACCTTGCCCTCGTATTCTCCGCCCTCGTGCTCACCATGCTGATGAGCTCTTTGGGCCAGATGATTTTTGCCACCGCTCTACCCACCATCGTCGGCGAGCTCGGCGGCGTGGACCACATGAGCTGGGTCATCTCCGCCTTCTTGGTCATGATGACAATCGCCATGCCTATCTCCGGCAAGCTCGGTGACATGATGGGCCGCAAGTGGCTCTACATTGGCGGCATCGGCGTCTTCGTCATCGGCTCCACGCTCGGCGGCTTCGCTGATTCGATGAACCTGCTCATCATTGGCCGCGCCGTGCAGGGTTTCGGCGCTGGTTTCATGATGATTTCCTCCCAATCCATCATCGCGGAGGTCACCACCTCCCGTGAGCGCGGCAAGTTCATGGGCATCATGGGCGGCGTCTTTGGACTCTCCTCCGTCCTCGGCCCAGTCCTCGGTGGCTGGTTCACTGACGGCCCGGGCTGGCGCTGGGGCATGTGGATGAACATCCCGCTGGGTCTGCTCGCTATCATCGTATGCACCCTGGTCCTCCACCTACGCGTCGGCGATACCGACCTGCGCAAGTTTGACCTCCTCGGCGCCATCTTCATCTCCATCACCACCGCCTCCCTGATCCTTATGACGACCTGGGGCGGAACCCAATACGAGTGGTCCGACCCGATCATCCTCGGCCTTGGTGTCACCGTCATCATCGGCGCCATCATTACTGTCTTTGTGGAATCCAAGGCTAAGGAGCCGCTCATCCCGGTACAGCTGTTCAAGAACCGCAACATGGTTCTCACGACCGCAGCCGGCATGGTGCTGGGCCTGGCGATGTTCGGAGTGCTGGGCTACATGCCAACCTACCTGCAGATGGTTCACACTTTGACCCCGACCAAGGCGGGTCTCATGATGATCCCGATGATGGTCGGCATGATCGGAACCTCCACAGCCGTCGGTTTCATCATCGCCCGCACCGGTCACTACAAGCGCTACCCCATCATCGGCCTAGCAATCACTGCTGGCGCGCTGTTCTGGATGTCCAAGCTGACTGCAGACACCTCTCTGACCCAGCTCGGTGCAGAATTCCTCGTCTTCGGCATCGGCCTTGGCTTCGTCATGCAGGTTCTGGTCCTCATTGTCCAGAACTCCTTCCCCATCGCCCTCGTCGGAACCGCGACTGCCGCAAATAACTTCTTCCGTCAGATCGGTTCCGCCATCGGCGCGTCCCTCGTCGGCTCCCTCTTCATCCACAACATGAAGGATGAAATGGCCGCCAACATGCCCGCTGCCATCAAGTCCATGGGTGAGGCAGGCAAGCCCTTCGCGGAGAAGTTTGCCAGCGCCAATGGTGGTTCCTCCAGCCTTACCCCGGCGCTGGTTGCTCAGCTGCCGGACCCCATCAAGGACGTTATCCTCAACGCTTACAACGACGGCCTAACCCCCGTCATCCTGCTGATGGTTCCTATGGCCATCATCGCGCTCCTCCTCATCCTCCCCGTCCGCGAGGAGCACCTCAAGGAGACGATTGATTAGAAGCCACTGCTTCGAGACAAGCTGGCGCTTGACGACGAGCAACGGTGGTCTGGGAGCTGGGATGTCCCCTCGGCGTAGAAACCGGGTGAAGTAAGAACGAATCCTCGCTACGAGCATTCACGTAGCGAGGATTTCTTATTGTCACGATGCTTAGCGCAAGATTCCCAACTGGCGTGCTACCTGGGCAGCCACGCCGATGAGCGCGAGCACGCCGGCGAGGATGCCCACGATGGCACCAATGTTCGTGCCGCCGGAGCTCAAGTCCCCGCCGAGGGACTTCTTGGTCACCTTCACGGTCTTGGTGATCTGGTTATCCGAGACCTTTGCCTGGCCATTGCGCAGAACATAGGTGTTAAAGGTGACGGTCGCGGTGCCCTCAGACTTTGCTGTGTAGGTTCCGTCCTCGTTGACTTCAAGGACCTCTGGGTCGCTACTGCTGGGCGCCGCCACCGGAACCCCCAGCTTCGCTCCCCAGAATCCATCGATGCGCAAACCCAGGCTTCCTTGGCTTCCGACCGAGGTGCCTCCCGTGGCCATCAGTTCAGCACGGTTTATAGCGCTTTCCGGCACGGCGATGGGGAATGCATGGCGACCGGCCGCCAACCGCGCCGGTTCGGACGGCTTATCATCGGCCGAATAGAGACCAGCTGTCACTTCTCCGATTTGAGCCTGCGCAAACTTCACGTATTCAGGATTAAGAATCGTGTACAGGTGGCCATTATTTGTTGACCATTGGCCGTTCTCTCGGACAAGGTAGTCCCACTCGCTGGGACCGCTGCTTCTGCTTGTAGACCACGATTCAACGGCATGTTCCATGTCCGTCGTGGTCAGGTTGTCCAAGGTATTGTAGTTGTCCAAGATTTCAGGAGTACGTGTGCCAACTGCGCGGCGATGATCAAACAAGAAGTTTCCCTCAGCAGCACGCTGCAAAACCGCGTGCTCGAGACCGCGGTCCCAGGAGATTGAATTCACATATGCCTCGCGGGTGCGGTAGCCAGCGGCACTAGCGGCCTGTCGCAGGGTTCCGCCGTTGAAGGGCAGGTTGGTGTCCCAGGCTTTGCCGCGCAACTCGCGAACTTGGCGGGTAACCAAGTCGATGTCGGACTGCATCACTGGCTCGGCAAAGACATAGGCCAGAGCGCCGTTAGGCTGATTAACGTCGAGCTCGGCCACAGGAACGGAACCAGCCGACGGATAGGTTGCTGCCGTGGCAACAGGTGCGGAGAAAGCACCGGTTGCCACGGCTGCGGCTGTAGTAAGGGCAAGGACAGAAGTGCGCAAGGACATGCTTCACCTTCTAAGCGAGAGGGAATAAGAACAGCTTTAATTCTATCCCCACTCATGCCCTTCCATTAGAAAAGCAGGATAATTACTTTCTCTTCTGGTTGGCTGCTGCCTTCTTCTCCTCGGGCTTCGGCAGAAGAAGCTCATACACGTCCGTATCGCGCCACTGGCCGGCGAGCTCACCGTAGGTCATCTTTGCCATGTGGGAGTACGTGCCCACCTTGACGAAGCCACGGGACTTATGGAGGCCGGCGGAACCTTCGTTCTCCGGGAAGATCCACGAGTGGATAGCCCACTTATGCAGGTCGCGGCAAACCTCGATGAGCTGATCCAGCAAGGCGCCACCGATGCCCCTTCCCTGGGCTTCCTTGCTCAGGTAGATGGAATCCTCGACGACGCCGTGGAACACGGTGCGGGTAGACGCCTGCGCGGCGCACACCCAGCCGAGAACCTTTGAATCATCCTCCGCCTCAACAGCGACGAAAACTGACGCCATGATTTTGACGTTTTTGAACTCTTCAAAGGTCAACGAGCGGGTCTCGTAGGTAGCGTGGCCAGTGTTGAGGCCCTGCTCATAGATTTCTCGCATCTGCGGATAGTCCGCCGCATTGAAGGGACGGATGCGGAAATCCTTCTTCTTGTCTTTCGCGTTGTCGCTCATGGAACAATTATTACTGAGCACACGGCGTCAATGCCAAGCTGAGGGCAGAGAGATCGCCGCGCGCGAACGCGTTAGCTTTCGCCTTCCAGCAGATCGGTGACCAGCTCTGCAATGGCAGAGCGCTCAGAGCGTTGCAGCGTGACGTGTGCAAAGAGCTCACGCCCTTTAAGTTTTTCAATGACTGCCTGCACGCCGTCGTGGCGGCCAACGCGCAGGTTATCGCGCTGAGCAACATCATGCGTCAGTACAACTCGGGAGCCACGCCCCAAGCGCGACAAAACAGTCAACAGCACATTGCGCTCAAGCGATTGGGCCTCATCAACGATGACGAAAGAATCATGCAGGCTGCGGCCGCGAATATGGGTCAACGGGAGAACCTCCAGCAATCCGCGGTCCTGGACTTCGTCCATGACGTTTTCGGATACCAGACCTTCCAGAGTGTCATAGACGGCCTGCGCCCATGGATTCATCTTCTCGCTTTCAGAGCCCGGCAGATATCCCAGGGACTGCCCGCCCACCGCATACATGGGGCGAAACACCACGATACGACGGTGTTCGCCGCGCTCCAGCACTGCCTCCAAGCCAGCACACAACGCCAGCGCGGACTTACCAGTGCCCGCCCTGCCTCCGATGGACATGATTCCAACGGAGGGATCCAAGAGAAGGTCCAGGGCAACGCGCTGCTCAGCAGAGCGGCCTTGCAGACCAAAGACATTCGCATCGCCGCGCACCAAGCGAACGGTGCCCTCAGCCGTCATCCGGCCCAGAGCGGACTGCCCGCCCGCCTGCAGCGTAATGCCACAGTGCACCGGCAGGTCCTCGACGCGGGTGCCGGCGGTGGTCACGGATCCGTCGATAAGCACCTCGCCCTCCCCGTAGAGCTCATCGATGACCTCAGCGCTGGTGGGCACCGTAGCCATGCCGGTGTAACCGGTGAGCACGACGTCCTGCGCATGGTATTCATCCGCCTGCAGGCCTACAGCACCAGCCTTGACACGCAATGGGACGTCCTTAGTCACCAGGACGGTGTCCTTGCCCTCATGCTGGAGATTCAGCGCGCAGGCCAGAATCCGGTGATCTCCCTCCGGCCCGCGAAAGGCCGCCGGCAACAAGGATTGATCCTGGTGGTTGAGTTCCACGCGCAAAGTCCCGCCCGCTGCATTTACGGGCAGGGGCTGGTCCAACGCCTCATAGGTAGCGCGAAGGTCCTCCAAAAAGCGAAGAGCTTGGCGGGCGAACCAGCCAAGCTCCGGGTGATGACGTTTTCCTTCCAACTCAGAAATAACGACGATGGGCAGTACCACATCGTGTTCAGCGAACTTACGCAACGCCCAGGGATCTGAGAGAAGGACGGACGTATCGATGACATAGGTCTTGGTCAAAACAGAGGCCTCATGCGGCTGCTCGGTGAGGACGGAAGGATTGGTCATAGCGGCAGGGTTCTCCCTTGTTATGCCCGCCCCAACTCATCGACCTGGGACGGCATGGTGAAGCTGGTGGTTTTCGAACTGTCCGGAGCCTGTTCTTAGCTTCCGGACACCGTCCACGCTAGAGAGCAAAGGTTGAAATTACATGGGTGCAAGATGAACAGTATTAAAACGACAATCACCAGCGTCACACCATTCCCATCAGGCTCTACGAGCCTGTCGTCTCTCCCCCACTCCCCCAACACTGCAGCTACATTCTTCGGCCCTGCACTTTCACGCGTTGACCGTGAAAAACGAAGAAGCTCCGCACCGTGGTTATCAGTGCGGAGCTTTGTCGCTTTAGCTCACAAGACAGCGAGCCGTTTCATGAGCGCTTAGTTGATGGTGGCCTCGTACTCACCGGACTCACCCTGCATCCAGGAGATGGTGCCATTGGTGAACTCCTGTACCCAGCCGTTGCCCTCGGCCTGCTCCGGGCCAGTCGGCAGGCCAACCTTGCTCTCCAGGCCGCCTTCCTCGGTCCAGGTCTCTGCGATCTTGCCGATGATCGGCTGGGTGCCGTCACCCTCACCGAATGCCAGCAGCTTGTCCTTGGCAAAGGTAGCAACGCTTCCCTTGTCGGTGTTTTCAATGGATTCCGGATCGCCCCACTCAGCAGCCTTCTCCTTGATGGCCTGAGCGAAATCAGAAGGAACCTCTACGTCACCATTGGCGGTGGACACGCTCTCCTTGTCGCCCTCAGCGCCAGCGCCATCCTTCGACTCGGCAGAGTCCGACTCAGAAGAATCGGCACCTTCGCTGCCCTCGGCCCCCTCAGAGCCCTCGGCCTCGGAAGAATCGGCGGACTCGGAGTCCTTCATGGAATCCTTTGCGTCCTTAGCGGCAGAACCGGCAGCATCGGTAGCGTCGGACGCAGCGGACTGAGCAGCGTCGCCAGCATCCTTAGCGGCATCCTCAGCATCGGAACAAGCAACGACCCCCAAGGACAGGGTGGCGGCGGCGATACCTGCGGCGAAACGACGAGTCATCTTCTTCATATTCTTAAGCCTTTCTGTCTAGTTGAGCACTGTTCTAAGTACTTTTGTTGAGAACGATGCCCACCGTAGGCATGGCCAGCACTTCCTGCCACCACAGAACCTATGATTTGACAACAAAGACGTTGCTTTATCTCCGTTTCCGCTGTTGAGAACCCCTATATCTTTTTGATAACGGTTTGGAAGCCGAGCCTCTTTGAGGCTTTTCTTGGGACTTTCTGCGCGCTTGCTTAGCTTTTGCTTTGTCGCGTGCGCTGCGTTTCGGAGCGGCATTGCGGGATGAATTCCGCGTCCTTCCCTTTGCGACCCCGACGAAGTCTTGGATCTCATCGCCGTCATCAGCCCGGCGCCACACCAGTGCAATCACTGTGCGAGCCACAGTGGGGTCCTCCAAGCCCAGTGCCACGACCTGCTTCTTGCTCAGCACCTTCAACAAAGGCCGCGGCGCGATGGCTACGCCCACGTTGGCTGCCACGACCTGCAAAGCGGTGCGCAGCGCCGGAACATCGACGCTGCCGTCCTGCGCAATCCGGTAATTCACTATTTCTTCGGCAACATCCTCCTGCGTGACGTCCTCCCCAACCTCCGCGTAGACAGAATCTTTCGGAACGGCGATGCCGGGTGCTTCCTCGTAGAGCTGGACGACGTGGAAGCTGTCATCAACCCGCGAATCCGGCAAGCGGGTCAGCGCTAGATCTGCCTCATGAGCAAGAAGAACGTCCATCGCGTCATCGGCGTCGACGGTTACCAGGGACTCTGGTGGATGTGAATCACGGTAGCGACGAAACCATTTGCCGGGTTCTGTGCCAGTGGAAAAGACAAGGCGGAGCATGCACCTCATACTACGGTGCTGCTAGCGTTGTGAGCGTGACTGATACCCCGAATAGTGAAACCCCAGCCAACGAAACCCAGCAGCCTTCCGGCACCGCCATGCGTGCGCAAACCGCAGCGAAGAAGTTGGGCATCTACCTGCCGGCCGCCCCGGAGGAGTTTCAAGCCAACGCGGTAACCCATGCGCAGCTGCGCGACTTACAGGAGAACCCGCCGGAGTGGCTCGCTACCCTACGCCGCGAGGGCCCGCACCCGCGCCCGGTCGTGGCACAAAAGCTGGGAATCTCCGTGACCTCGCTGAAGAAGAACGAGATGGACCGCCCTCTCACCACCGCGGAAATTAAAGAGCTCCTCAGCGCGATGCCCGAGTGGCTCGAAGCCGCCCGGAAAGCCCACGCTGAAGAGCGCAAGGAAGCTTAGACCAGCTTCCAGTCCTCAAGGCCGTCGTAGAGCGGGAAGTCCGCGGCGACCTTCTCAACGCGGGCGCGCAGCTTGGCGACGTCCGCGTTCTTACCGTTTGCCAGTGCAGTACCGATAACGTCGGCAACCTCGGTGAAGGCCGCCGTGTCGAGGCCGCGGGTAGCCAGGGCCGGGGTACCAATGCGTAGGCCGGAGGTGACCATCGGCGGGCGCGGATCGTTCGGCACCGCATTGCGGTTCACGGTGATGCCGACCTCGTGGAGGAGGTCCTCCGCCTGCTGACCATCGAGCTCGGAGTTGCGCAGGTCCGCCAAGACGAGGTGCACGTCGGTACCGCCAGTAAGGACGTCGACGCCCGCCTTGGTGCAATCCTCGGCGGTCAGGCGCTCAGCCAGAATGCGAGCACCTTCCAGGGTGCGCTCCTGGCGCTCCTTGAACTCCTCGGTGGCCGCGATCTTCAGCGCGATAGCCTTCGCCGCGATGACGTGCATGAGCGGCCCGCCCTGCTGCCCCGGGAAGACGTTGGAGTTGATCTTCTTGGCAAAATCCTGCTTGGCCAGGATGAGACCGGAACGAGGGCCGCCCAGCGTCTTGTGCACGGTGGAAGACACGACATCGGAGTGCGGCACCGGGGAGGGGTGCAGCCCAGCTGCCACGAGGCCCGCGAAGTGCGCCATATCCGTCCACAGGTACGCACCGACCTCATCCGCGATGGAGCGGAAAGCCTCGAAATCAATGGTGCGCGGGTAAGCGGACCAACCAGCGATGATCACCTGGGGCTTTTCTGCCAGCGCCTGCTCGCGCACCTTATCCATGTCAAGGCGCATGGTCTCCGGGTCAACCTCGTACGCGGCAACGTCGTAAAGCTTGCCGGAGAAGTTGAGCTTCATGCCGTGGGTCAGGTGCCCACCATGAGCCAAGGACAGGCCCATGATCTTGTCACCCGGCTGGATCAGCGACGCCAGCACGGCGGCATTGGCCTGGGCGCCGGAGTGGGGCTGGACGTTGGCAAAATCAGCGCCGAAAAGCGCCTTGGCACGATCACGAGCCAGATCTTCTACGATGTCAACGTGCTCGCAGCCGCCGTAATAGCGGCGCCCCGGGTAGCCCTCGGCATACTTGTTGGTCAGAACAGAGCCCTGCGCCTGCAGAACCGCGCGGGGGACGAAGTTTTCCGACGCGATCATCTCGAGGGTATCGCGCTGACGAGCAATCTCACCGTTAATAGCAGCAAAGACCTCGGGGTCGAGATCGCGCATCTCCTGGTAGCGCACGTCTGAATTGTTCGTAGTGGTCATGAAAGCGTGATGTCCCTTCGTAGAGGTGGTCAATGAAGCCCGCGGCGCCCGCCCGCGGCACGACACCACCGGCTCTGCAATCGCCGAAGCTAGTTCTACATCCTAACGCCCGCATCCCCCGCGTGGGGGCCTCCTCGAATCTTTTCATTCGGGGCGATTGCCACAGGCGCTCTGCTGAGTGGAACAATAGTCGGCATGGCGCGAATGACCGATGCGAGCCCGTACCTCGATTTTGACCGCGATACGTGGCGTGCCCTGCGTAAATCCATGCCACAGGTGCTAACTGCAACCGAGGTGGAAAAACTCCGTGGTATCGGTGACCGCATCGACCTCACTGAAGTGGCTGAAGTTTATCTTCCGTTATCCCGTCTCATCCACATGCAGGTTGAGGCCCGCCAAAAACTCACTACCGCTACCGAGGCATTCTTAGGAAACCCACCCACGCACGTTCCTTTCGTCATCGGCGTTGCCGGCTCCGTAGCGGTGGGCAAGTCAACGACCGCGCGCTTGCTCCAAGTTCTTCTACAGCGCTGGGATTCCCACCCGAAGGTTGATCTGGTCACCACCGACGGGTTCCTCTACCCCACCGCGTATCTTAAAGAGCACGGGCTTATGCAGCGCAAGGGCTACCCGGAGTCTTATGACCGTCGCGCGCTCATGCGTTTTGTTACCGACGTTAAGTCCGGCAAGCCGCTGGTAACCGCACCGCTGTACTCGCATGTGTCTTATGACATTGTTCCTGGTGAGTTTCAGGAGGTTCGCCAGCCGGACATCCTCATTTTGGAAGGCCTCAACGTCTTACAAACCGGGCCGACCCTCATGGTTTCGGACCTGTTCGACTTCTCTGTTTACGTGGACGCCCGAGTCGACGACATCGAAAAGTGGTACATTGATCGCTTCCTCAAGCTCCGCCACACTGCCTTCCGCGAACCAGGGGCGCACTTCGCGTCCTTCGCGGACATGACGGACGAGGAGGCCTACGTGCAGGCCCGTGAAATCTGGCAGTCCATCAACCTGCCCAACCTCATCGAGAACATTTTGCCCACCCGGGTACGCGCCTCCCTGGTTCTGTGCAAGGGCTCGCACCACCTGGTTGACCGGGTGAGGATGCGTAAGCTCTAGCCCGATCGCCAGGGCTAGCGGCCGAAGCGGCGCGAGCGCTGCGAATAGTCACGCAAGGCGCGCAGGAAATCCACCCGGCGGAATGCGGGCCAATAGGTGTCCGTGAACCAGATCTCCGAGTAAGCGGCCTGCCACAGCAGAAAGCCGGACAGCCTCTGCTCGCCGGAGGTACGAATGACGAGATCGGGGTCAGGCAAACCCTTGGTATAAAGGTTGCCCGTAATGGCCTCCGCCGTCACGTTGTCCGCAATTTCCTCAGCGCTCAACCCCTTGCGGGCTTCGCCGCGAATGAAACTCTGCACGGCGTCCACAATTTCCTGGCGCCCACCATAACCAACCGCGATGTTGACGATGACTCCCTGGTGCTCCTCCGTGGCCTCAGCCGCGCTTTGCATCTTGGCCGTGACCTGTTCAGGGAGCAGATCTAGGTGCCCAACGAGCCGGATCTGGCAATCCAAGTCCCCTTGGGAGAGGTGCGTAACGACATCCGAGATGATGTCGAAGAGCAGCTGCACCTCCTGCTCGCTGCGCTTCAGGTTCTCCGTCGAGAGCAGGTAGATAGTGACAACCTCGATGTCGGTGCCTTGGCACCAAGAGATCATCTCGCTGATCTTCCGCGCGCCCTGCCGATGGCCGTGGCTGATATCCGTAAATCCAGCCTCGCGCGCCCAGCGGCGGTTGCCATCAGCCATGATTGCCACGTGGCGTGGTTGCGGCTTGTTCTTGATTTCACGTGTCAGACGCGCTTCGTAAAGGGGGTACAGGAGCTGGCTTAGGAACTTCACGGTGGGAATCGTCCTCTACCTTAAAAGATGGACTTCTTGCTGTTATCGAGGATGCCGGCTTCCTTCATTGCCGAATCGATCGCCTCATCATTGAACGGATCGATGCCGTGATCCTGCGCAAACATGGTTCGACGACGGAAGCGCGAATAGCGGCGGTGAAAATTCCAGCCTGCAAAAAGGACAGCAACACCCATCAGGGCGAGGATGAGCAGACCAATAGGCGAAGCCTTACCAAACTCCGGTCCAACCGGCCCGCTTTGGCTTCCTTGGGCGAGCAGGGCGACGTCGTGCGCTGCGAGGTAGAAAGCGTTCATGCTTTAAGACTCCCCTACTTCTGGAATTCCCGCAAATAAATCATCTTCCGGCAGTGCAGTAGAAACGCGAGTTTTGGCCAACTCGAATTCCTCCGTGGGCCAGTGCTCCTGCTGTACGGACACGGGCGTGGCTAGGAAGGCACCGGCTGGATCAATTTGGGTTGCGTGCGCACGGAGCGCATCCTCACGATTCTGGAAGTAATCCGCGCATTCGACCTGTGTGGTTACCCGCGCCATGATGTCTCCGAACGTCGTATCCCAGCGCGCCAGCATCGGCTCATATGGACTGATCTTGCCTTCCTCCAGAAGAAGATCATGGAAGATCTTCATCCTTTGGTATACGAAGCCATGCGTGTAGTACAGCTTCTGCGGCTCCCACGGCTCACCCAATTCTGGGTGGTATGCCGCGTCACCCGCGTTTTCCCACGCCAGCATGGACGCGCGGTACACCATGAGGTGATCCGGGTGCGGATAGCCGCCGTTCTCGTCGTAGGTAATAATGACGTGGGGCCGGAACTCACGGATGATTTCAACCAGCTCTTGGGCTACGTCATCATCTTCCTTAAGCGCAAAGCAGCCCTCAGGTAGTAAGTCCTTGATATTGGGCGCGAGCGGGTTACCAGGAAGGCCCGAATCAATGTGCCCAAGCCAGCGATGTTGCACGCCCAAGGCGGCGGCTGCTTTCGCCATTTCCTCACGGCGAATGCTGCCCATATTCTCAAGGACACCGGGGCGATCCATGGCCGGGTTGATAATATCTCCCCTCTCGCCACCGGTGCAGGTCACGACGAGGACTTCCGCCCCCTCCGCGGCATATTTTGCTGTCGTCGCAGCACCCTTCGAGGACTCATCGTCAGGGTGCGCGTGGATAGCCAAAAGGCGCTTCGTGCTCACTGGGTGATACATCTCCCTACATCGTCCCTACTTCGCCTCATTAATACAGAGGCATTAAACAGAGGCCTAGTCTAGTGGATAGTTTCTTCGCGGCGACTGTTGGATAGAATCAGACTCATGTCTGACGCCCAACCTGCTTCTCAACCCGCACGCTCGCAGTCCCGCTACGGTTCTTCCTCTCAGTCCACTCGCACAAAAGGTTCATGGACCAACCGGGCACTGGTGCTGGTATTCCTGGCTATGTTGATTGCGGCCATTGTCTACGGCGTTCAGTATTTCCGCAGCCAGCAAAAGGTCAACGCAGATATCTCCTACGTCACCCACGAGATTCTGTCTGATGACACAGCGCGCGTGTGGGTAGACATCACCCGCAACCGCGTGGAAGAACCTGCATACTGCATTGTCCAGGCCTTCGACTACTCCAAGGCTGAGGTGGGGCGCCGCGAGGTCGCCGTGCCTGCTGGCGGTGAGTCCGCTCAACGCATCGCGGTGGATATCCCCACCAACCACAGAGCCGTCGCCGGTGGCGCCTACGGTTGCTCCGGAAGCATCCCGTCCTATTTGGACACCAGCACGATGGATACAGCGGGTGAGGCTACCGGCGAGTAAAAGCCCAGCTGTGCTAGTATGTTGAGCGTTCTGAATGGGCCGCGCCACCTGCGCTTTCTGGCCCATTCAATGAGAAGTAGACCCGTTCATTAGGAACCGTAAACGGAAGGTTGCACTATGGCTGAGCAGCAGAAGCAGTACATTACCCCGGAAACCAAGGCCAAGCTCGAGGCCGAGCTGCAGGCCCTCATCGACCACCGCCCGGTCGTCGCCGCGGAGATTAATGAGCGCCGCGAGGAAGGTGACCTCAAGGAGAACGCGGGTTACGACGCAGCCCGTGAGATGCAGGACCAGGAAGAGGCCCGCATCAAGCAGATCTCCGAGGTTCTGGCGAACTCCACCACCGAGCGCACCGCCGTCCAGGAGGGTGTTGCCCACATCGGTTCCGTTGTGCACGTGTACTACAACGGCGACGAGGAGGACCGCGAGACCTTCCTCATCGGTACCCGCGCCGCTGCTTCCGATAACAAGGACTTGGAGACCTACTCCGAGCAGTCCCCGCTGGGCGCTGCACTCCTGGGTGCTGCTGAGGGCGAGACCCGCGAGTACACGGCGCCGAATGGCAAGACCTTGTCGGTCACCGTGGTCTCTGCGGCACCTTATGATTCCGCAAAGGCTGCCACTCCGCGCAAGTCCTAATTTATACTGCTCTTAGGTCATCGTTTTTCCGAGAAAGAGTTTTAACCCATGAAGAAGTTCACTCGTTTCGCTGCCGCTGGTTTGGTTTTCTCCGCTGGCCTCACCCTCGCTGCCTGCCACCCTCCGAACCAACAGGATTCCTCTGAGAAGGTTGACACCGGCGCTTCCTTTGCCGGTGAGGCTCCCGGCGCAGGTGCAGCCGCCCCCTCCGAGGCTGCGGCTGAGTCCGAAGCAGCCACTGAGTCCGAAGCCGTTGCTGCAACCGAGGTTGCTCCGGCTGAATACACCACTGCTCCGGTTCAGCAGTAGGTTCAACGGCAACTGGCAAAGAAGCGGCGTCCCGATAGTTGGGGCGCCGCTTTTAGCTTTCTGGGGTCCGTCGTCTTTTTCTACTTTGCCTCCCGGACCCAATCCCCGATAACCCCTGGCAGTACTGCGGGTGCTTCGCCGAGTAGATCACGGCGGTTGGGGTCGCGTTCTACTTGAGTCGTGACGGACTTGACCCGCCTTTCGCCTTCGCCGCCGCGTGCCATGCCACCCATCATGGGCATCATGCGCATCCCCGCACCGCGGGCACTGCCGACGCCCTGCCTCGCACTACCCGCTCCGCCCGGGGCTCCCAGGACACCACCAGCGCCACCAGCGTTGCCGACGCCCCCGGAACCTCCCGTACTGATGGCACCACCTCCGACGAGGCCGCCTCCGCTTAGCGACGTCCGCCCTTCCCTCTGTTGTCCAGTTCCCGTTACGGCCCCAGGAAGGCCTCCTAATACCGGATGCGTTCCGGTCTGCGGCCCACCGAATGAAGCGCCCGCGCCTCCGAACCCCGCTGCGTTTGTCGTTGGATTCGCCGACATTTCCGGCAAGCGACCGCTGTGGCCTGCCACGCCTCCGGGAAGCTTGTTCCCACGGCCATCAGCAAGACCGATGGCTCCCAATCCCTGGCCTACAGCGCCGCTGCCTAGACCTCCGAGCCCGTTTACACCAGCTGGCATGTTTGCCGCTCCGCTGGTAGCTGCCAACGATCCTGGCGCTCCTCCCCGAACGGGATCAAGGGCGCTCAAGCCTGCGTTGGCAGCCGAGGTATTCACCTCGCCTGCATTGATCGGCGCTAATGCGTCTCCGAAACCAAGCTCGCTGAGGATGCTGCGCCCACGATTGTGTAGCTCATTGTGAAAGCGCGCGATATCGTCAGCCCCCATCCCCACGCTTTCCAGACCTTGGATGTGGCCGTCCGCAACGCCAAAGGAGCCTGGGCCCATGGTGCCGTTTTCTATCGCTTCGGCTATTGGCTTCGGCCATGTGACTCCATCGGTGTTGTAGCGATTTCCGTCGCCCATGACTGCCCCAAAGTGGGTACTGGTGTCTCCGCCGCCGCTGGGCGGCGCTGCGTCCATAAGCGCATGCTGATACGGCATAGCGGAAATCACTTGCTGCTGAAGGACGCCCTGCATATAGACCAAGGCTGCTTGTTCAGCGGCTTGACGCGTAGCAGGCTCTGGGATTGCCGCCACCTCAAAGGCCAAGGCAATGGCTTCCGGCTGAACATTCATCAGCTGCGCTTGGAAGCCGAACAGCTTCTGCTGCATGACGCTCGCATTGGCAATGAAGTGTGTACCCGCCTGCGCAACTTCACGAATCTTCTGCGCTGCGCGTGTGGTGGCTTCACTGTCGTTCTCGGCTTCCAAAGACGCGGCCGAGTTTTCAAGACCCGCAACGATTTCTGCGACTTCCCCACTCAATGCGCCCCACCGCGCATTTGCTTCCGACACATCCCAGAAGCGCGTGCTAAACAAATTCGATGCTAAGCCCATGATGGAAGCACCGGTGTCCACGATCGGGATGGTAAATCCAAACGGGCTGTATCCCGGGTCTGGTTGCGACACGATCGGCATCGATACTGCCCCGCCTCCCCCACCAGCGTCAGCGACATCCAACCCCCGACTCGTAAGCTCATCCTGCGATTCGAAGCTTGCTAGCTCAGTTTTGAGTGTCTCCCCGAGCCAAGAAACCTGTCCCCTAAACCCCTCTAAAGAATTTCGCGCCGACCCCGGATCCGTTGCCAGCACACGCTGGTGGATTGTGCCGACCTCACTTAGGCCGGTGATGGTGGAGAATCCACCATCGAGTGGACTGTGCGCGCCACTCGAGGCATGTTGAAGTCTCTTCCCAAGTTCAGATACACGCGATACTTCTTGCGATAGCGCATTTTGGTTAATGATCATTTCCCGAGCCCCTCTATTTAGACAAGTTCTAAAAGTAAGTTTCTTGATTGTTCACATTTTTCCTTCATTGAAACCTCGGCAGCTAGTTCCGTCCATGCAACTGAAACGACACCACGAATAGTTTCAACGTAAGACGTGCAACTCGTGCCCCTCACAAATGTGTCTTCTACGGTGTAGATATCTTCGTTCACTTCTTCCATAAATGGAAAAGCCTGAGGATAAAGCTCACGAATGCTATCCATTTTCTCATGCTGTGCTCCAAGGGCTACAGCAGCTTCTCTGCCATTACCCAAATCTTTTGAGAAATAGCAAGTTCGGTACCCACTCTCTCTTTCAGGAGTCGAAGTCATCTCTAAGCTCAACTCCGAGAATTTTTCATTGGGTATTTCTGAACAAGGATCAAACACCTGGAATCCAGGCACTGTCCGGTCAAATTCACCGAGCGGCGGAAGTACCCCACCGCCTGCACGAGACTGCTCACTTGGAGCTAAAGACTCTCGCGCCGTCGTGGCGGTGGCATCAGCGACCCCCGAGTCCACTGAGCCACCGCCGGCTTTCATGTCAGGAGAATTGCGAAAGTCCCCCGCGTTACTACCATCGCCACGAACACTGAGGCCGAGCGGTGACGCGCAGTTTGACAGCACCCCGATACAAACCGCCATCATCACAAGGCCCCCGATTCGCTTCATGGTGTCCCTTCAACTAACTTTCCTGACCGTTAGAAGCCCCTCCCTTGAGCTTTAAGCTCCGAGCGACTTCTGCGACCAGAATGCACGAGAAGGAACAAGAAGTCGCGCCAGTGCCAAATTAGTCATTTTCTATATACAAATTTATTGTAACTATTCGACCATTCTAATAGAATCATCCGTCAATAACAGCTGGTCGCAGCCTGTATAGAGCTTGAGTACGCACCGTGAACTACATGTGTCTTGGCTACCGATTATAACCAATTGGGGGTACCCGAATTACAACACTGTCAATTTTCGGGGTGTCGTTTTTCGTCGATTGAGCAAGAATCTTGCCCCTTTGTTGCACGCCCCTTAGAGCATCGCGCCTGTGGGAAACATGAGAAACCCAATCCGCCGGCATGATCACTGCAAGCTCAGAGCTAAGCGCAGAAACAGATGCTTACCGGTGTCGTTGCCGAGCTTCCGACGGACGGCGCCCATTTGCAGCAAGGCCAAGACTCACCCATCCAAGAATTCGAACATTTCACCCACAAGAACCGTACAGCACCCCATCTTTGCAACCATAGCTTCCTCCGCAGTCATCCACGTCACACGACTTTAGGAACTGGCCACCTGTACCGCAATTGGTACGCAAAATGGATATTTGCGAAGGGAAATCCTGTTCTCACTGTTGCAATCTGTATCAACTCGCACCAGTCGATGCCAAGATCCCGCTCGCACCTACCGTGCGCTACGCACCTTCCCCAAAAGACCCGACTTAGGTCATGGGTGGGTGAGCGCCGACTCTCTTGAGACTGCTACCTGGTGTTGTTCGGCGGTGGGGCGGGATCGTTCCGCACTAAATCCGCCTAGGTCAGGAAGGCGTCCTGCACAAGGCATCTGGCAGAAGGCATCTTTGAGCCTGAAAACGCCATCTGCTCTGAGTAAAGGGCGTTTTTGGCCGTGAAAACGCCTTATGGCTGATGCCTTTTGTCAGACGCCCTTTGTCAGATGCCTCCAGCACGTCGATGGAGGCACGCCGACGTTGCGCGCTGCAAGGGGAGCAAGGAAGGTAATCCGTTTCGCGAAGAGACATGCAGTTCTCTACAGAAACGGTCGTTGTGTCCCGACTTAGGTCTTGGGTGTTATGTCCATAGGGTTTTTGGACATGGAGTCCGGTGTCTTTTTGGACACGGAATCCATGGAGGTCTTGGACACTT